>JAZDIW010000025.1:0-6271 GCA_043804575.1 bacterium | reverse complement strand
AAGAGAAGGCGGCCCAGTAGTCGCCTTCTCTTTTTGTTTGTCTTTGCCGATGTTTCAGCGAAGTCTAATCAATATAGCCAGCCACAGGACTTCCCGGCTGTGGCTTGGCAAAATAGAGGCCGGGAAAAAGGAAGTAGAAGGAAAAGAAATGAACATTTTCGTGGGTAACTTGAATTACGAGTCGACAGAGGACTCGCTTCGGGCAATGTTTGAGCCGCACGGCGAGGTCGCGACCGTAAACATCATTAAATTTCGGGACACCGGACGCTCCCGCGGGTTTGGCTTCGTCGAAATGCCAAACCAACAGCAGGCGCGAACGGCTATCGGAGCCGTGAACAGCCAAGAGCTGGATGGGAATATGCTCAAGGTCAACGAGGCTCGGCCAAGAGAAGATCGCCGCGAAGGGGACTCTTCGAGGCGCAATCGCTGGTAGTCCCGTCGTCGTGGTTCAGCCGTAAAAACGGCTGAGCCCCCAAAATTTCTGCCAATTCTAACGAAGGACAGATAAACGAAAGCCCTGTGAATTCCACGGGGCTTTACTTTTTCCACCACATAGAAACGGCCTCCATTTCTGAAGGCCGCCGAAAAGAAGAGTGCCAGGCGGCTGCTTGGGGTTCCCTGGACTGTCCCACCACGAACCCGATCCCCGCGAAAGCGGGGAATGGAAGGAGGCCCGCCCGGCTGCGGACGGACGGGAAACACAGCACGCCTGGCACCGCTTTCGTTAGCTCTTGTCCCTATTTCCTACATCTCGCTCACGGCCTCCAGTATCTTTCTTTCGTCACCCAAATCACCGTAATCGAGCCCATTCCCACCGAGACATCCGCCTGAAGACTGGGTGCGCCTTCCATGTAGGAGATGCTGCGATAGATTCCGTCATCTATCTCATGAAACCTTGGCAAGTCAGCGCTTCCGAAGGCGGATTCCACTTGCATGATGACCGGCAAACCATCGGGCAGCCGCATCTTCACGCTCCCCATTCCCGATTCAATCGTCGCCTTGAGATCCTCCTGTGGCCAGCTTCCTGTGAAATCCAAGACGGATGAGCCCAGGCCATTTTCCAGCAAGAATCGCCGCATTGTTGCGTTTCCGAGTTTCACCGCCTCAAACGAGCCGAGGCCGGTTTCGATGTCACAGCGCTCCAGCACGATACCGTTAGGCTCCGAGAAACTCAGACTCGTTTCCGAAAGGCCCGATTCAATCGTCAAGCTCTCGACTTTGAGTCCGCCAAGCTCCAGCTCATTTTCGCAATAGCCCAGATCCAGACTCAGTGACCATACGACATTTCGGCCAAGGCGGACATGCCATTTACTCTCACGCAAGTCGGACAAATTGAGATGTCTCTCTTCGGAGGGACCTGCCGATTCCAGTGAAATCATCACTTGCCCGTCCTCGCGGCGGTGATTCACGACGGGTGTCGGGAATTTGTTGGCCTCGTAATCCACTTCGACATAGATTAAGGTGTCCCCTTCGGCAGGTTCCAGCGTGAAATTGCTGAAGGCAATTTCCGCACTGAGCTTCGCGCTCTCAGCATCCCCCGTGAAAAGCACTGTTGTGAAGCGCGCTGTTGCATCGCGGCGCTTGCTTTTTCTCTTCTCCGAAGCGGCTTCTTTTCCATCGCGCTCTCCACCGGAGGCGGCCTCGCTTTTCTGTGCGCCACTGTCTGCTTCGTCTATTCGGTGAAGCATAATCCACTGACGCAAGATGTCAAATCCCAGAAACGCGCTGAGGGCGGCCTTAGCGGGCGGGACGGCAAGAAACGCAATCAGAGCCGCTGCAACGAGCCATAACTTCTTCATTTTCAACCTCGGATATCCTTTGCCGGAGATTGCCTCGACTATTGGACGCTCAAGCGGGCCGTTTTGTTGCAGCGATTCTCAGAAAGGCCAAGCTGTTTTCTCCATATTCGGGAGAGCCTCCAAGCTTGCATTTTGGCAGAGGATTTGTTTAATTGAAATCAGACCCATGGATGCACCTCAGAAAGCCCCTTCGGTCCGAGCCGTTGCTTTGGATGCACTCGTCGCGGCGACGACCCAGCGGGAGTTCGCGGACGAAGTGCTGGCCAAGGCGCTCACCGAATCGTCTCTTCAGGGGGCGAATCGCGCCTTGGCGGCCGACATCTTCTGGGGAACTCTGCGCTGGCGCGGCCGCTTGGACGGCATGATTGCCCCCATATTCCACGGGGACTATCGCCGCGCCAATCTGACGCTGAAATTCCTGCTGCGCATCGGCGCCTATCAGCTCTTTCTCTTGGACAGGGTGCCGGACCATGCGGCCGTCAGTCAGACGGTCGAAATCGCCATCGAGCGGTTGGGCAAATCCGCCGGCGGATTGGTCAATGCGATTCTGCGCCGCCTGGCCCGCGAACGCGAGAGGTGGGATACGCCACCCGAGGGAGCCGACGAGCTCGCCCTGCTTGCCTTTCAGATTTCGCACCCTCACTGGATTGTGCGCCAACTGGTCCGTCAGCTTGGACGAGAGGAAGCCAAGCTGGCGCTCGAGGCGAACAACGAACGCCCCCCCCTGACTCTGCGCGCCAATCCCCTCAAGATGAGCTCGGAAGAACTGGAGAAGGACTTGTCGGAACGCCGGCTTCGTTTCCAGTGCTCCCAGCTTGTGGACGGCTGCTTCCGATTGGAGACCCCCGTCTTTCTAAGCGTTCAGGACTTGGTCATGGACGGCAAAGTCATCATTCAAGATGAAAGTGCCGCGCTTGTGACCCTGATCTTGGATCCCCAACCCGGCGAGAGCATTCTGGATCTCTGCGCCTCTCCCGGCGGAAAGACGGCTCATATCTACAACCGAACGGAAGGTCAAGCGCGCATCGTTGCGGTTGAGCCGAACCCCATCCGCGCCGAGCGACTGAAGGAGAACCTGACGCGGCTCGGCATGGAGGGTGTCGAAGTGCGCGTTCAAGACGGCCGCGAACCTCTTGAGGAGACCTTTGACCGCGTCTTAGTGGATGCGCCCTGCTCCAGCCTCGGCCTTCTGCGCCGCAATCCCGACATCCGGTGGCATCGCCGCCCGGAGCACTTGGAAGCGCAGCGTGCCCTTCAGGTGCAGCTTGTTTCCGCGGGCGCTCGCTGCGTGAAACCTGGCGGCCTTCTCGTCTATAGCACCTGCAGCATCCTGCCGCGCGAAAACGGCCGCTTGGTCGAATACTTTGTGCGGCGGTATGAGGATTTTGAGCGCGAGAGTGTCGCTTCCTTCGTGCCAGCCGAGGTCGTGGACGAACAAGGCGACATGCAAACCTGGACTCATCGCCACGGAACCGACGGGGCGTACGCCTCCCGCCTAAGACGACATTCGGAAACCGCACCAGCATGAAGGCTCGCAAAGGGCTCTACTCGCGCCATCGCAGACCGCTCCAAGCGGCATTCATCCTTTTTTGTCTTTTGGTCCTTCTCTATTTTCTTGCCGACCGGGTCTTTCTTCCGCTTTACACTCGGCAGGGGCACGAGTTTGAAATGCCGAATTTCATCGGACTGACGGCCGCGCAGGCCCAAACTGTTGCTGCCGCTGCGGACCTCGTGCTGGTGCTTGAGAAGGAGAAGTTCGCGCAGGGCATCCCACAAGGCACGATTCTGGAACAGCTTCCCCGGGCCGGCTCCTTGTGCAAAAGTGGCCGCCGCGTTCGTGTCGTTCCCGCGGCCCCGCCCCTGGAACTTGCCATGCCGCGCCTGATTGGCCTTGAAGCCCGTGAAGCTCAATGGCGGTGCGCATCGCTGGGACTTGTCTGTCCGATGGAAAATGTCGGTTACGCTTTTTCGCCCGCCATTGCGAAAGAATCCGTCGTCTCGCAAAGGCCCTCGCCCGATTCGCGAGTGATGAAAAATGACACCGTTCGCCTCACGATTTCGATGGGGCCCGAGCCGGAGCGGTTCATCATGCCGGAGCTCGTGGGGCAAACTCTGCACGAAGCGCGCAAACGCATCCGCGAAGCCGGCCTTGTCCTCGGCACCATCACGCAGAAAATCATCCCGCGTGTGGACGCCGGAACCGTCGTCGCCCAATCCATCCGCTCTGGCACGGAAGTGACGAAAGGGATGCGTGTGGATTTGGTCGTCGCGATTCCGGAGAGGGAGTGATTTCTGTCAATCAGTCATGTTCTTCGGCTGATTCCTGCGAGCCTTCCGTTGCATCCTTTTCATAAGTCGTGAGGACTTGGCGCAATGTCAGTAAAGAGTTCAACACTGCAAACAACTCTTCTCAAGTATCTGGACAAGTCATCCAAGACTGGTGGTACGCGACTCGGCTATCTTGGCGAACCGCTGGCATCTTTGTTGCCAGCGGACCAGCGACCTACCGATCAGCAAATCATGGAAGCGGTTTGGTCACTAATTAGTCAAGGGTTGGCATACATTGACTACAGGCAGCGAGCCACGGAGAACTGGTACCTATTTCTAACGAAAGCAGGTTTAGCCGCCGCTCGTGATGAAGCCGTGAATCCTGATAACTCGGGAGAGTATTTGGGCCAGATGGCCTCACGAGTCCGGGAGGCCAGCGAGACGGTTATGCAGTACACTCGCGAGGCAGTCAATTCTTACACGAGTCGATGCTATCTTGCAAGTACCGTAATGTTAGGTGTTGCATCAGAAGCTGCGTTCTTAGAAATGGCTCGCTCGTTTGCCAGTTGGCTTCCCAACAATCAAGGAAAGAAGTTTGAGAGAATTATCGAAGATCGTCAAACCAACTACATTTCCAAGTTCTCTGAGTTCAGAAAAAGGATCGAGGCGCACAAATCAAGTATTCGGCCTGATCTTTCAGACAATATGTCACTAACTATGGACTCAGTTCTGGATCTATTGCGAAGCAATCGGAATGACGCAGGCCATCCCACAGGAAAGCGGTTCTCACGAGACGATGCATTTGTCAATCTGCAGATGTTCGCAAGATATTTGCAGAGACTATATGAATTAAAGAAGTTTTTTGACAGCGACAGGTCAGAATCCTGACAGAATATTTCGAGTGTGCGCTGTAAACTATGACCTATCACTTCACCAGAAGCCTAAACACCTCCTTCGACGACGCAATCGCACGCGTGACCGAAGCGCTGAAGAAAGAAGGCTTCGGGGTGCTGACGGAAATTGATGTCAAGGAGACGCTGAAGAAAAAGCTCGGCGTCGAATTTCGCAATTACAAGATTCTTGGCGCGTGCAATCCGCCGTTTGCCTATCAAGCGCTATTAGCTGAAGACAAAATCGGTTTGATGCTGCCGTGCAATGTCATCGTGCAGGAGCTCGCGCCGGGCAAGGTCGAAGTCGCAGCGGTTGACCCGATTGCTTCCATGCAGGCGATTCAGAATCCGAAATTAGGCGATGTCGCCAAAGAAGTGCAGGCGAAATTGAAAGCGGTCATTGATAGTCTGTAAAGCGGTTTTAGAAAAGGACTCTTCAGAAATAAGAAAGGACACTACATGAAGACCCTCATTGCTCTGCTCTCCGCCCTCCTCATGTTGGCACTCGCTGTGCCCGCTTTTGCCGATGAGGGCGATGCGGAAGGCTGCCAGGATCCGCCGCAGTTCAACCGCGTGCCGAACTATGTGATTACCGGGTGCGAGACAAACGATTTCAACTTCTACGAATTCCCTGTAACTGCAGATTCTCTGCACCGTGTGGAAGGCAAGTACTGGATGGTGGACTACTATGTCAAGGAAGGTGCAACTCCCAACGCGCCTCTCAAGACGGTGCGCAATTTTAAGGGTGCCATAGAGAAGGTCGGCGGCAAGGTGATCTATATTGACGACACAGATTATATGATAATAACCGGCAGAATCGTGCAGGGCGGTGCCGAGACTTGGGTGTATGTGTTACCAGGAGTTTCGGGTGAACGCTATACGCTTTACATCGTAGAGCAGGAAGCGATGAAGCAGGAGATCACCTCCAACATCATGATGGATTCCCTGAATGCCTCCGGCCATATTGCTCTCGCGATCACTTTCGAGACCGGAAAGGCCACGATCAAGGACGAGTCCATGCCGATCATTGAGCAGATGGTGGAGTTGATGCAGGCCAACACCGATTTGATCGTGGAGATTCAGGGCCACACGGACAATGTGGGCAAGCCCGAGGCCAACAAAAAGCTGTCCGAAGAGCGCGCGGGCGCGGTGAAGAAAGCGCTTGTGGACAGGGGCATCGTGGCCGAGCGCATGTCTGCCGTGGGCTTCGGCGACACGAAACCCGTGGCCGACAATACTACCGAAGAAGGGCGTGCGCAGAACCGCCGAGTGGAATTGGTGAAGAAATAGCCTTGAGATGTAGAGGCGAAGACG
>JAZDIW010000024.1:0-7309 GCA_043804575.1 bacterium | reverse complement strand
CTCAGGCGCAGTTAGCGCGGTGCTACAACCTGTCCCCGCATCTGATTTTGCAATGGCGCAAGGCTTTTGATGCCGGGCGCTTGGGGGGAGAAGCGCCCGCGGCCGATATCGCGCCCCGTATGAACTGGGACTGTGGTTCGTCGTCCGTCGGGACAAATATGGCGAACGTGACTTGTTCCTCCAAGCGTGCGGCGCCGAAAGCCCAGGTGTTCCAGTACTGAAATGAGCTCTTTGGCCGAAACGGTGGGAAGTCTACCCGTGCTCATCTCTGCTATACCGCGATCTCAACCATCTTTATGCCAATGACTTCAGGGTACCGGGACTCGATAGGCCTATTCTCCTCCTCGAGTTCCTGCAAACACATCCGGATGACCTCGCGGATATTCTCAAGTGCTTCCTCGAAGGTGGCCCCTTGCGTGTAGCAACCTTGGAGTGCGGGACACTCCACCACATAGAGCCCGTCTTCATCTTGCTCAATGACCACTTGAAAACGATAGGTTTGCATAGTCACTCCCGTTCTTACCCGAAGAAAATCTCCGCAATCTCGTAAAGGTGCATGTCCACTTTCTTATTCGCGAGAATAGCCTCTTTGATGTCGACCAAACCGATGGCTTCGGAGCGCAGTGCGACCATTTTGCCGAATTGACCCTCGGCGACGGCATCCACGGCGCGCACGCCGAAACGCGTGGCCAGCACTCGGTCATAAGCGGTCGGTGAGCCGCCGCGCTGAATGTGTCCCAGAATCGTGACGCGTGTTTCGATGCCGGAGCGTTTTTCGATTTCGCGGCCGAGGACTTGTCCGATGCCACCCAAGCGCACATTGCCGAATTCATCCGTGCCTTCACCCGCCAAAACGAGCTTGCCATCGGTTGGCACCGCCCCTTCCGCAACGACGAGAATGGAGAACTTCTTCTGCTTGTGTCGCTTCTTCAGAGTATCGCATACTTTGTCCACATCAAAAGGCACCTCGGGAATCAGAATCATATCCGCGCCGCCGGCGATACCGGACATGACTGCAATCCATCCCGAGTGCCTCCCCATGACTTCCACGACCATTACGCGGTGATGCGATTCGGCCGTTGTGTGCAATCGGTCAATCGCCTCGGTGACCGTAGTGACGGCAGTGTTGAATCCGAAAGTGAAATCGGTGCCGAGGATGTCGTTGTCGATCGTTTTGGGAATCCCGACAACTTTCAGGCCTCGATTGAAGAGTTCGAGGCCCACATGTAGCGTGTCGTTTCCGCCCACGACCACCAAAGCGTCAATTTCGTAGCGCTGCATATTGTCTATCACGCGGCGCACATCATCTTTGTTCTTCGTGGGATTTGTGCGTGATGTGCCCAAAATCGTGCCGCCTCGATGGAGAATGCCTGAGACGGCATAAAGTCCCAAGGGTTCGACATCACCGTCCACCAGACCTTTCCAGCCATTTCGAATGCCCAGAACATCATATTCGTAGGTAACGATACAACGCCGAGTCACGGCACGAATGACCGCGTTGAGCCCGGGGCAATCCCCGCCACCTGTTAGAACGCCAATGCGCATGTTCGGATAATCCTCAATTTTGTTTTACTCTAAATTATATAACGATTTGAGCTAAAAGTCAACAGGAAGGCCAATTCTTATCTGGGAATAAGAACATTGATGTGCGATTATTGTGCCAGGTTAGGGGGACAAAGGAGAAAGGGGTAATCTCATCCGCCGTGAAAGGGGCGATAGCATTTGGTTCTTCGAGGGCGGACGCCGTAGGAGGGCGAAGAGCGCAGGGAAAAGAAGACCCCGCTGGCATATCCGATGGCGTTCTCGCCGAAGCGATCCTTGACTTGGTCACAAGCCTCAGCCAAAATCGCCAGTCGGGTGTGCGGTGAGAAGAAATCCAATTGCCGAAGCCGAAAATCAGGCGCCAAATCGGATACGCTGACACCCACCAAGCGCACGGGGCGACGGTCAAAGCATTCGCAAAAGAGCGTCTGCGCGATGAAAAAAATTTCCGTTTCGTGTTGAATGTAATCTTTCAATTTGCGACCGTGAAATCGAGTCTCAAAACCCTGAAAGCGAAGCTTCAAGGTCACGACTCGCCCCGCCATCTTCGCTTCCCGCAATCGCCGAGCCACACGCTCGCACAAGAGGTGCAGCCTGCCCAAGAGTAGAGGCGATTCCGTCAGATCCCTGTGGAAAGTGTGCTCGTGGCCCATGGATTTTTCATCGGGATGCTCGTCCGGAGTCAAGACGGCATCTTGCCCTTCTCCCCGTGCGATCTTGTGCAGCTCATCGCCCCATTTGCCGAAGATGCGGCGCAAGAGCTCCAGAGGGAACGCGGCGAGCTGACCGGCGGTGCGAATCCCCAAACGCTCGAGCGCAGCCGTCGTCGCTCTGCCGATCCCGTGAAGCTCACCTACCGGAAGATCGCAAAAGACCTTGGCCACCTGCTCCGGCGGAAGATAGGTAAACCCGTCGGGTTTGTTCATGCCGCTGGCGATTTTGGCGACCAATCGGTTCGCGCCCGCGCCGATCGTTGCGGTGAGCCCTTCGGCTTCGCGAATCCGATGTTTGATTCTCATCGCGAGCGGCTCCACTTCGCTGGGCGCGTGCACGAGGTCACTCACATCCAGAAAAGCTTCGTCCACGGAAACCGGTTCGACGCGCTCGGTAAATTCGCAAAGAAGCGCGAAGATTCTTTCGGAAGCATGGACATATTTGTCAATGTCAGGGCGCACGAAAATCGCGTGCGGGCAAAGGCGAGAAGCTTCACCTGCGGCCATTCCTGCACGAATGCCGTAGCGGCGGGCTTCATAGGACGATGTCGCGACGATGCCGCGGCCGCCCGGCTCGCCGCCCACAATGACGGGCTTTCCGCGCAGCTGCGGATGATGCAGCAGTTCCACCGCCACGAAAAACTGGTCCATGTCCATGCAGAAGACGGTCTTTGCGTTCATCTTTTCACCCAATCAGCGAGACATTTTCGATTTTCCATTCGTAGGTGGAGTGGTTGTAGGTCAGTTCATAGACATCGGGGCCCTCGGACATCACCGCAAAATGATGGAAACGGGTCTCTCCTTCGTCCGTGTTCCAGCCGCAGTTGATTTGTTGGACGCGGTATTCCCGACCCTTCCAGCGGAATTTGAGAGGCATGAGCTTGCCCTTTCGGAACAGAGCGATGACTTCGACAGGCTCGTGGATTTCTTCGATTCGCATGAGACTTGAACATTCGTTCAAATTCGGCGACAAAAATCTCCCGCCAAAGCGGGAAATTGAACATCCGTTCAACTGCAGACAATATACACGAGAAAAAGGGCTTTGTCAAGAGCAATTTATTGCGGCACCGAATCCCCTGGTTCGTCCCGTGTTTTTTTGTAGGGGCGGACCAATGTGTCCGCCCGCGGTTTGTCGCCGCGGCAGGTCCCCTGACCTGCCCGGAATGGTTGTTATTCCGCGCGGCAGTGCGCCGGAGACGGCTGCTTGCATCCGACCGCAAATTCACCCCTGTTCTCACCGGTCTCCTTCATATGATTCGCTGTATATCTTTGGATCTCGATGGATAAGCGCATATTTTTGGGCACCGTGAGATTTCTCTTGACATTGCATGTGAGAGGCTCTATATTACTGTGAAAGTCGAGGCGAAGCACCGCCGATCCAGAATGCAAGAGACCCAGACGAGAACGCCGGGGCTATGTGATAATCTGCGCGGAATCTTGCCGAAGGACGGGCCTTTGCCTCGAAATATGGGATCTCAGACAAGAGCGGCCGAGCGGGCGCGAGAATCCTTAACCCATGAGGAGGCAACATGTTGTCCCGTCTGTTGAAGTCAATTCTCATTGTGGCGCTGTGTGCATCACCACTATGGGCGGTGCCCCAAAAGAGCACTTACCTCCAGCACCCAAAGAACTTGCCTGTTGTCGGCGGAAGCAACGAGCTGCCGATCACGGTGCCAGAGGCACCGCCTACCTCAAGTCGTTACCGTTTTGACGACTATGTCGGAATCACTGACACGGCCGGATTCACCTACTATGACTACCAGCACAACGGCAGTTGCGGCAAGATGATTGATGTGGACGGCAACGACATGATTTCGGTCGTCTGGATGAAGGGCCTCTACCCAGATCCAGGACAATCTCGCTATGTCTATTACAATGTCTGGGACCCCACTATCGAAGATTTCATCTTTTATGGTGGCGGTGTTCGCATTGATGCGGCGCAGCGAGCGGGATACATCTGCCAAACGACGAACGCCGATGGTTTCTGTTTCCCTGCGTTTCACCAAATTACCTCCGGACCGAATGCCCATGCTGCTGCGGCGGGCGACTATGCGGCTTATGCGGATGCCTTCACCACCATCGAGCCATCCTGGTGTTATGAGTATGGGGCTGATATGGAAATCATCTGGCCCAAGATTGACCAGGACCTCAATGGTGTGCTGCATCTGATTTCGACGGAGAATCCTGCCAGTGGTGTGGCCGGGACCCCGCAGCGCATTTACTATTCAAGGGGGATACCCGAATTCGATGAATATGGATGGTTCAACGATATCCAATGGGACCCGATGAGTTGCGGGGGCTTCGAGCTCTTCGATACCGTGATGACGATCTCGCCCGATGTGGCCTGCGCGCGGCACTCGCAGCGCGTTGCCGTCGCGTGGTGCCATAGCATGGACGACCTCAGCGATAATCCCAAACAGTATAACAATGAAATCTCGCTGCGCATATCTGAGGACGGCGGGCTCAACTGGGGCGAACCCATCAATGTCACGAATTGGATCCCTTGGGACCCGGAGTGCTATTATGGAGGTGGCGATCCTCTCGAGTGCGACCGAGACACTCTGCGCGCCTACACAGACTGCTCTGTCCTTTTCGATGAGAACGACAATATCCATATAGCATTTACGGTAATCGGTTTCTGGATGTATCGTCCGGGCGAGTCGGACACACTCTGGATTTCCCCAATTCAATCCATGATTTACCATTGGAATGAGCAAAACCAATACTTCAGCTTGCTTGCCGATGGTTGGTATCCTGCTTTCGACCCCGGAGCTTGGCAGCGCAATGTTCAGCGTCCGAGCTTGGCGGTCGACCCTGCAACGGATTACCTTTATTGCTCCTATCAGAGGTATGACACACTGACCTTCACTGAGAATGGTTTCCCAATGGCGGACGCCTTCGTGACCGTTTCAACGAACAATGGGATTCACTGGGCGGTCGGCACGAATGTGACGAACACGACGCCGGATGAGATTCCGGTTCCCACAGGTGAATCTATGCACGAGCGCGACATTACGATAGCACCGCTGATAACGGAATACGAAGGGATTCGCTACATCCACATGGAATATATACTTGACAAGGATGCCGGCGGCTTACCACAGAACGAAGGCGTGGCAACGCTCAATCCGGTGATTTACCAGCGCATTCCGGCCAACGAAATCGCCACATGGCCGCTCATGCCTGAGCGCCTCTTCCATGCGGGTGAAGAGGACGCGGCCGGAACCGTGATTCTGCTGAGCGAAAATCCTCCGGGGACTTGGAATTACGCGGTGCAGCATGACGCAGGCACGATTGTCGAGTGGCGGTATGATGGGGCGACAATCACAGGCGCGTCCGTCAGTGGCGCGGCGGCCAGCTTGCACTGGATCGTAACACATCAGACGGAAAATGAAGTCGTATTTCGGTGCGGCGCTCCGCTGATCGAAGGAACACTGGAGGGATTCCATATTCAAGGAACCGGCGCTGGGACCGGTAGCTGGTTCTGCGGAAATAGTTCCGGCACAATTGAAGGACCACTGCCCGTAGAACTCACGACTTTCGAAGCGATTGCAGGCGATGGGCAGGTGACGCTGCGCTGGCGGACAGAAAGCGAATTGGACAACAACCATTTCGTGCTCTACAAGCGCAAAGCGAGCGAAGAGATGTTCCGCATATTGATCACGATTCCGGGTCATGGCACGACGACCGAACCGCACGATTATGACTATCTGGATCGTTGGGTGCAGAACGGCATCACCTATGAATATCGCATTTCCGATGTGGACATTACCGGCCGCGAGACGATTCACGAGCAGATCGTCTCAGCAACACCCAACGCCGCCGCCATTCCAACGGAATTTGCGCTTCATTCGGCTTACCCGAATCCCTTCAATCCTGTGACCACGATTCGCTATGATGTGAAGGAAAGTGGGCTTGTTTCTTTGAAGATCTTCGACCTCTTGGGGCGTGAGGTGTCAACGCTTGTCTATGGCACCGTTGCCGCGGGGTCGTACTCGATTGATTGGCATGCGGGTGATTTGCCGTCGGGTGTTTATCTCTGCCGGATGGAAGCGCAGGATTTCATGCAGACGCGGAAGGTGGTTCTGTTGAAATAATTCCGGGCGGGTCTGGAGACCCACCTCGGCGAGAAAATAAGCTGGTGTTGCTGAAGTAGAAATCCGGCCAGGCCCGTGAACCTGGCTCGGCGAAGAACACTCAGGGGACCTACCTCGGCGATTTGAAAGGCAAGGGGCTGGAAGGCCCCTTGTTTTGCTCCGGCAGGCAAAGAAGGGGGATAGAAGCCTGTATCCAACTGTATTTCATAGTGTTATACAGGCATGTCCGATTTTGAGCAGCGCAAAAATAACCTTGACAATCCCAAGGAAAATGCGTATACTAAAGATAGTTTTTCCCCGCGGATTCGCGAATGGAATGGCATATTTCAATCTTCAAAAAACAAGAGGATAGACCTATGAAGCGGATGGGAATGTTGTTTTTCACTCTTGCCTTGCTTGTCGGGCTTCTGGCCTCGGGGTCGGCCCTGGCGAATGTGGGCAAGTTCTCCAAGGAATTCACGCACATTTTGAATTCGTCCCCTCCGGGGATGAAGCACTCGATGATTGTTCACCTCACGGACCAGGTGGACATCCGTTTGCTCGATGAACAGCTTTATCAGCAGAGAGTCACCCGCCAGTTCCGTCACAAGACGGTGGTCGAGGCGTTGCAGGCCGCCGCAGGGCGCAGCCAAGGGCCGGTTCGCCAGTTCCTCGATGAACTGGTTCAGACGGGCGAGGCGGAAGGCTACACCCCCTATTGGATTGTGAACTGCTTCGTTGTGTATGGAACGGACAGGGCGGCAAGCTTGCTGGCGGAGCGAGACGACATCGCCTTTATCGAAGCGAATTTCAAGGCCGAGTTGATTGAACCGATTCGCTCGTCGGACGGCCATTTGGATGATGATGCGAACACCCCGCCTCCCGGAATCGTGGCGGTGCGCGCACCAGAGGTTTGGTACGAATTGGGTATTCAGGGCGAAGGGGCGCTCGTCGGTAACCTCGATACGGGCGTGGACG
>JAZDIW010000023.1:0-2841 GCA_043804575.1 bacterium | reverse complement strand
ATCCGACCTATCAGGCAAGCAGAAACAAAGTTGCCTCTTATGTAGTACCGGATCGAGAAGACTATGAGAGCATCAAAATCCTGAAGGAAGCAGGCTATGAGGTTGTTCTAAGTATTGGAGAAACGGCGGAGAATTACATTGGGAGCAACTGTGGCCAGCACCTTACAAATTATTTGAGAGCTGGGAAATCCATTCCGGACGGCTACACCATCCCTTTGACATATTTCGACGACCAATTCCATCCGGCTACTTGCTGACCGTTTCAAACAACTGCACTTGCCACGCGGGCCACTGATGAATCGGAATGTAATTGGCACTCCGGGAATGATAGACCCACTGCGGTTTGGCATTTCTTGACGCGGCCCGCAGCTCGCCTGCGAGGGCCTTCGCTTCCACATCCCGCCTTAGAGATTTCAGAGTCTTGAGCTTCAGAATCTTGGCCAGATCATTGTACGGTGCCTTCTCGAGAGCTTTTTCGAGTTGCGCAAGAGCCTGAGGCCATCTTCCCGCCGCCATCTCGAACCAACCTGCAAAAGTGAGCACATCATCTCCCTCCGGGTCGAGGAGCTGAGACTCAGTCAGTTGTCGCCGGGCGCCCAGTGTGTCGCCGGATTGCAGCAGAATACGCGCATAATCGAGACGCAGCTCGATAATGCCGGTGCGCTCTTCAAGAGCTTGCTCGAAATAACGCTTGGCCCCTTCCATCTTCCCGCCGTCGCCGAGCGCAATCCCCATTCCCCAAAGGGCATCACTGTTGTCGCTCTGGTAATCCAATACTTTTGCATAATAGTGCGCCGCTTCTTCGTAATTGCCTGCCTGCCAAAGCGCTCCGCCGAGTGCCAGATGAACCAGGTAAGCTTCCTCCGGCAGGACCTTCTTCGTTCCCTCGGCAGGCAATTCACACATTCTCTTCTTGTCGCCTGTCTGATGGAAATTCGCCTCGGCCAGTTGAACATAGCTCTGGCTGCGGTCGGGATGGAGCATTCGCAGCGTCTCTGCAAAGGCAACCGCCAATTCATGCTCTCCCCGGATGGAATGGACATGCGAAAGAATCTTGAGAACGGAAAGAGCGGATGAGTCTCGCGCATGCGCTTTCTGTGCCATCGCGAGCGCCTCATCGGGCTTTGCCTTCTCAAGGCGATCACTTGCGGCATTGACCAGTCCAATCACATAGTAAGGCTCGTCGTTTTGGATGGCCATAAAAGACTCCACAAGGCGCACAAGGGCGGTATCCATCGCAAAAAGACGCTCGCGCACAACCTCGCGCGTGTCGTAGCTATCGCGACGCGGCGACCAGTAGGAATTGACGCCTTCAGCAAAATATTCCTCGACGCTCGTGACCTGGTATTGGCTCAGGAATGTTTTCACGCCCCTCTCTTCCCGTGCCTTTGCAATTCGATAAGTCTCCTGGATGCGATTCTGTTCGTCAGGAGTCACGAGCGTATGGACTTGATGGGTTAGCTCGTGCAGGACGGTATTATGTCCTCGATAAATCGTTCGTTCGACATCCTCGACGCCCGTCACGGTATGGAATCCTCCGCAGCCGCGCACATCGTCCCACAGGCGGGAATCGTAAGAAATGCGCAGGTCGCGAAGAGTCTCCAGTCCCGGGCAATCGGAAAGTCGTTCATAGAGGGGTTTGATATTATAGGTGAAACCACTCTCCACAAGCACAGGCATAAAGACCTTCCACGGTGCAATCGCCAAGGCCACTTGCTTTTGATGGCGCGGCGAAAGGCTGCTCCAATTGATGACGAACTCGCCGATGCGAGGAATCTGAGGCATCGGCTCGGCTTCGAACGCTTGCCAATCTTCTTTCCGATGGATGTTCTCCAATAGGCGCTTGCCTTCCATGGCTTTGGCGTAGCCATTGTGTGCGCGCCCCCAATGGGGACAGAGCTGCAGGGCCTGCTCAAAAAAAACCCTTGCGGCCTCAAAATCCGCTCGCGTCCAGGCGAGCGAACCCAAGATGATGAGCGGCTCGATCCAAGCGGGGTGTTCATTTGAAATCCTTCGAAGAGCCGCTTCTGCTTCATCCATATTGCCAGTTTGGAGAAGGTGCTTTGCTGTCACGAGAGCTTTCTGCCCCTCATTGTCGGCCCAAATCTGTGGGCATTGCTCTTCAAGTTGTGAATAACTGAAGCGTGTGAATCCATTGCCCAGATAATAATGCGCCGCTTCGTAGTAGGGATTGAGCTGGAGTATTTTCTCTAAGATGCGCGTCGTTTCCTGAACTCGACCGAGCCGAATCAGCGGTCGGCACAGGGCAAAGAGCAAGCGGTCGCTGATAGTCTCCTCGTCCAGAACGGCAATCAGAATATCGACGGCATCCTGAGCTTGTTGGCGTTCATATTCCACTTCGGACAGGCCAATGACCGCTCGACTCTTCCAGAGAGGAGTTGCGGCGTTTTCGTAAGCGCGACTGTAATAAACCATGGCGCTGTCGTAGTTCAGCAGCCGATAATGGAGGCTTCCGCGCATCAGCAAGGCCGGCGTGAAATCCGGATTTTCAGTTAGGAGCTGCCCGCTCAAGCGGTCCATTTCCGGCAAATTTTCCTGAAACAGGAGTAAGCGTAAATGAAGCCAAAGAAAATCCTCCGAGCGGGGATTTCGCTCGAGATTCTGCTCGATAACTTTCTGCGCAGCTTTGAACTGATACTTTTGCAGGTAGATTTCGGCCATCAGCGCGTCAGCTTTGTCCGGACTTTCTCGCTTCAATTCTTCCCAGAGAAGAGTCGCCTCGTCAAAGCGCCCGAGCCGAAGCGCGATGTCGGCTCGTTCGGAAACTGACCGCGACGAATCGCTCCATGCACGCTCAAGCGCACGATGAGCAATTTCAAC
>JAZDIW010000022.1:0-2140 GCA_043804575.1 bacterium | reverse complement strand
GGTATGATTCTGCCCAAATCGTAGTATCAACAAGCACAGTGGTATCCGTGTCGCAGGGAATTGTGCATCGTCCTCTAAAGAGAGCCCAGCCGTCCCAGCTGCCCAGAGCGGACAAGCGCGTCAAATCCGGGAGCACAAGATGTCCGAGCCAATAGGCAACTGTCTTTTGGCTGGTGTCTATGACGGCGGACTGCGGAGTCGTGAATATTCCTCTCCGCACAAAACCTTGATAGGTGGTCGAATTCAAGTTCACAATGTAAATGATGTCCTTGTTGGCTTCACTTGGAATGGCTGAATTAGCAGCCAAACCGTAGATGTAATTGGGTCGTCTCACGAACCTGAAATGCCAGCTATAGGTGGGAATGGGATTGGGATCGCCGTTTTCCCAAGTGAATCCTCCATCATCGCTGAAGAAGATTGTATGAAAGGTGCTAATGTAGGCACGATCGCTGGTGGAATAGAAGAGCATTCCTGTCGGGACGGCATCAAGGATATCGGGATTGTAGTTGGGGTGAGTCGTATCCGCATCATAGAGGAGCTGCGTCAAGGTCCAATCGAATTGGTCGAAAGGATACGGCGTGGATGTCAACTCACCACGCTCAAACAGCGGCATTTGTGCGCGCGAAAGATGCGGTGGAGGAAAAGAATGCGAAAGGCTGCTCCCGCTTCCGAAGGCACGCGGGATTTCTTCCGCGCAGGCTGCTGTGCAGGCAAGAAGAACACAGAACAGAAGACAGAATAGTTTGCTATGCCTCATGGTTCACCTCAGAGCTACCTTTCTCGATGCAATGAGAGCTTCCCAAAAGACCACTCCCGCCATGAAGAAATAGGCAACATCTTCCAAGAGTCGCCTCAGTCCAACTTTGTGCGCAATCGCGACGCCCGCTTGGGATGTGCCGAAACACCCGCAGTCAATATTGAGACCTCGCGCAACGGCGGACGAAATCGCGATAATGAAAAGGAGCATGAATGCCATGGTGAGCAAGCTGGCTCCCCGTCTCCAGATACCGACTACGAGCGCAAGGGCCAAGACCAATTCAAGCGCAGGCAAGAATAGGGCCATGGCATTGACATAGTTCATGCCAAGCAGAGGCAAGGCCATGCGGTAGTTCCAAATGGCTTTGGCAAAAGCGGCCGGGTCTTGCAGTTTCGGCCAGGCGGCGAAGAGAAAAACCGCGGCAAGACCTATCCGACAGAGGAAAGCGAGGATTCGCAGGAGTTTCCGAGAGGAATCCAACGGACTCTCCTTCTACTCCGATTCCAAGCCTGTTGCGGTGGGATAGCCCGACTGCTCCCACTCGGCCCATCCCCCTTCGAAGACCGCGATTCGCCCAAATCCCTCGGCCAAGAGAGTCTCGGCAAGCTCGAGAGCGACCTCGCACTCCTCGCTGTCACAGTAGATGACGATGAGTCTTTCCTTATCGAGAAGAGGAAGAAGCTGGTCACGATGTTCGTCATAGTGTTCGCGAGGGAAATTGAGAGCGCCCGCAATATGGCCCTGAGCATAAAGCTCGGGCAGACGCGCATCCAAGAAGCAGATGCCCAACTTCTCCCGCTGAAGATAGAGCCCGGCCGCTCGCGCAAGCAAAATGCGGTAGGGCGCATCCGACGGCGCGAAGAGACTGTCCGGATTCTCGGCGAGAGGTTCCGCCGCAGCCTCAGGCAGGTCAATCAATTTCACTCGAGTCGGACTGCCCCAAACGGGGATGTCCTTCTGGCGTACGACCTTTCCGCCCAAACCGACCAAGATCGCCAGAATGGATATCAGAATGATTTCCCCGCCAATCGAAAGTCTTCCGAGCCGCATCGCCTTGCTTCCCTCATGTAAACCATAAGAATCTATTTTCGGGCTTTTTCTTCTTGGGGGTGCAACGGAATCGCCGAGCGCAGGAAATCGAAGGCTTCCTGAGGTGTGTCGCAACGACGGAAAAGATTGAGGTCTTCCGCCGAAATCATGCCCCAGCGCACCATCGCCTCGAAATTGACGACCTCCCGCCAGTATTCGCTGCCATAGAGAACAATGGGCATGATTTTTTTGACCTTCCGGGTTTGGACGAGCGTCAGAACTTCAAAGAGCTCATCCATCGTGCCAAATCCTCCCGGAAAAATCACCAGGGCGCGCCCAAGATAGACGAACCAG
>JAZDIW010000021.1:0-2640 GCA_043804575.1 bacterium | reverse complement strand
CGCCAAAATGCCAATTAATTATTGCGCATGCCCTTAGAACCCGAGTGCGTGGCATGGAGTACTCCCGCGCAGCCCCTTAGATGAACATTTCTTCATCGTGGGAAGAGGTGGATGGACTTTTTCGTTTGCGGAGGAGCACATCCAGCCCTACCTTGACTCCTCGGATAACAGCGCTGACTTCGTTGACTGGAGCCAGGATGCTGTTGTGCAGCAAGTCAAATGTTTCCTCGATACGGCGTGAGACGTTGTCGACAACATCCTGAATTCGGAGGATTTCCAAGCGAGCGGCACTAGTGGTTTCGGCCAGGAAAGTGTCCAGGTCCACAACTCTCTTATGAACAATCGCGGTAGTATCGGCCAGTTTGCCCTGTATCGACTTCAGCCCCTCCGCCATGCCCTTGATCGTAAACAGCAGGTCTTCTACTTTTGTGGAGAGAACATCGACCTTTTTCAACAGATCCTTGCTCAAACTGTCCATCCGGGTAGAAAGCTGCCGGACAGACTTGTAGATTCCCACGAAAGCAAAGCTCTGCAAGAGGAGTACGACAGCCACCACTCCGGTGAAAATCGTAAGGAGTGTGTCTTGCATTTAGTCTTTCGCCTTGTCTTTTTCTTCGCGATAGGCCTGCTTGCCGGCTTCGAGTGCAGCGGATAACTGATCGCGCTGCTGCTGTAAGAGATCTTTGCCTCGGTCTACGTACTCGGAGGCCTTATCCGTGACACCCTTAGTACGGCTGGCCATGAGGTCGGCACTTTCCCGGGCCTTCGTTGCGATTAACTTACGAGTTTCTTCTCCACTTCGGGGCGCAAGCAAGAGTGCTGTGGCTGCGCCGATGAATGCGCCAAGCACGAAGTATAACGCCTTTTCACCTGTTGTGGCTTCTTCACCCATGAGAGTCTCCTGTTCCGAAAATAGAAACCAAGAACTTCGGGGTCGGAATCGGAATCGATAGCCTCAATCCTCAAAAGCCGATACCGATTCCGACCCCGACGAGCATGAACTGAAGCGGTACCACCTTTTCATGCGCTTGGGTGCGCCCCGGGCGCATGAGAGACTGTTCCTAGTAACCCTTCAATTTCGTTAGATATCATGCACTATACCAAATGTCAAACTCCAAATCCAGTCGGTGCGCGGTGGCATCTGTAGGGCTCCGTTCGACAGGTACTTGACGCAGCGACCCGGCCTGGCGGACTCCCCCATGCGCTGGTTAGCGGTGAGACGGATCTCCGGCTGGGATATAATGCAGTTCCATTATGCCCAAGAAAAAAAAGCTTACGCCCGGGGAACGGATCAATCGCGTCAAGGAGATTCTGCGTGGCCTCGACAAGGCTTACCCGAACGCCGAGTGTGCGCTCGAACACAGCAATCCCTTGGAACTTCTAGTCGCTACAATCCTTTCGGCGCAATGCACGGATGAACGAGTCAACGTTGTGACTCGGGACCTCTTCCGGAAATACCGTACCCCTGCGGATTATGTAAACGTCGCACGAGAAGTCCTTGAGGGGGACATCCGGACGACAGGGTTCTACCGCAACAAAGCCAAGAGCATCCAAGGGGCTTGCCGGATGATTCTGGAGAAATTCGATGGCCTCGTCCCGGATACAATGGAAGAACTCCTCCAGCTTCCCGGCGTTGCACGCAAAACGGCAAATGTGGTCCTGGGCGTTGCCTACGGCAAGGCGGAAGGCATTGTGGTCGACACCCATGTCTTCCGCGTGTCCAGACGATTGGATCTTACGGACGCGAATGTGCCCGAGAAGATTGAGCGCGACCTTGTGCAGCTCATACCCCTGAACAAATGGATATCTTTCTCCCACCAGATGATTCACCACGGCCGAAGGATCTGTAAGGCTCGCAAACCCCTGTGCCCCCTGTGTCCCGTAGAAAAGGTGTGCGAGTCGAAGGATAAAGTGCTTGCGTTTCCGCCGTCACGGCACTCGACGGCGTCGAAACGGAGGACGTGAGGCTTTCAACGATGGGCGACGATCTGAAGAGCCTGGGACTCTCGCGTTTTGCGAAGGTGTTCTTTATAGCCTGCTTTCTCCTCGTTGCTTATTTCCTTTATCTGGCTTTTCGCCCTTTCTTCTCCATTCTTGCCTGGGCGGGTGTCCTGGCGGCGGTGTTTCATCCGCTTTTTCGGCTGATATTGAGTGTCGTCCGGGGGCGACGTGGGCTGGCAGCGTTCGTCACATGCCTGCTTATCCTGCTCCTCATCGTTTTGCCGATAACCCTCCTCGGAATTCTGCTCAGCCAGCAATCCATTGCCCTCTACCACGGCATCGAGTCGAACATCGTCAGCATGCAAGGACAAACGGCCGCCAAGTTACAGGAGTTTCAGAATCGTCCGTGGATCCATTGGGTTCTCAGCCAGGCGAGCCGTTGGCTTGGCGCTGAAGCCCTCGGCTTGCAGGGAATCGCGCAGCAGGTACTGAGCGCCGTCAGCAGGTTTGTTGTCTCCAGAGGGCCGTCGTTGCTGGCGGGAGTGGGCGGACTGCTCGGTCCTCTGATCGTGGCCATATTCCTCTCCTTTCTGAATTTCTACCGACACCAGTTCAGCGATTCACTGCAGGGGAAAACCAGCGGCAAGTGAAGGAATTGCGGATTTCAGATTTGGAGTTTCCGCATTCGAAAACCCGCAA
>JAZDIW010000020.1:0-15722 GCA_043804575.1 bacterium | reverse complement strand
TTTCTCGCTCGCTCGCTCGACAAGTTTGCGGAAGCTGTCCCGATTGGAAAAGAGGCCCGTCGCATGATGGCCCAAGGCGACGACGCAGGCTCCTGTCAGAGTCGCTACATCCACAATAGCCGAAGGTTTGTAGGTCTTGATGCCATAGGACAGACTGTCTGCGAGAATCATGCGACCCTCGGCATCCGTGGTGATGATTTCGATTGTCTTTCCATTCATCGCCGTGATGATATCCCCCGGCTTGAAGGCGTGGCCGCTGGGAAGATTTTCCACGGCCGGGATGATCCCGATGACATGGCATTTCGGTTTGAGGCGAGCTATCGCGCTCATGGCCGCCAAGACTGACGCAGCCCCGCACATATCCATTTTCATTTCGTCCATTTTGTCGGAAGGTTTGATGGAAATACCCCCACTATCGAAGGTAACTCCTTTGCCGACGAACGCGAGCGTTTTCCGGGCGCGCGGGGCTCGGTATTCTATGAGAATCAACTTCGGCGCCTCCGAGCTTCCCTTGGCAACGGCCAGAAGAGCGTTCATACCGAGTTTTGCCATTTGTGCCTGCTCAAGCACTTTGACCTTGAGCCCGCTCTTTTCCAATTGCCTGGCTTCTTCGGCAAGGTAGGCGGGAGTGACGATATTGGAAGGATGCGTGCCCAGGTCGCGAGCCCAATTCGTGGCCTCCGCCAAGATTCTGCCCAATTCGAGTCCTCGAGTCCCCGCGGCTCTGCGCTTGCTATCCCCATAGTGGAGAACGATGGACTCAAGGTGTTTGGCCTTTTCTTTTGCTTTGGCGCGAAATGCCATGTAGCGATAATCGCCCAAGACGGCTCCCTCGGCTGCGGCGCGCGCTACATCTTCCGCATTCAGTTCTGTAAAGGTGCCGCTGGCGGTGATGCACGCGAGAGTCTTTGCGCCCAGATCCCGCGCCTTGCGCACGGCCCCGCCCATCGCCAATCGGAGCGTTTCCCATTCAAAATCTCTTCGCGCCCCCAGGCCCACGAGCAGAACCATTCGAGCAACGCCTTGTGAGGCAAGACTTGCCAGACATTCGCTACTCTCTGCTCTGAAATTGCTCGCTTTCAGCAATCGTCGAACCTCTTGGAGCGTCCGTTTATCCAATAGGCTCACTTTAGGTTTCTCGACCTCGTCATCAAACAGAAAGACAGCAAGGGCACCCGGCTTTCCCTTCACCGGGCCCATAGCAGTGGAGAGCTTCATAATAGGCCCCCTATGTGGTTTGGATTTTTTGAGATGTTGGAAATTCCATTTTGAAATATATACGAAGGACTCTATAGGTCGCGGAAGGGCTGAAGTCCGGCAAGAACCTCGTTGCATTCGCGGACGAGGCGCGCAACAAGCTCACCTGCGCTCGGGAGATCATGTATCAGAGCCGCGCCCATTCCCGCCTCGAACATTCCTTCTTCCCAGTCTCCTTCAAAAATGCCCAAGCGCTCGCGGTGTTCTCCGCGGAGTGCTCGCTGTTCTTCTTCGCTCGCGCCGCCGCTTTCCGCTTCTGCGCATTTCTGTCCGAAGGGATTGCCAAGCATCCGAACGGGACCCGTTTTGCGCAGCGCAAAGACGGTACCGGCACTATTTGCCTCCAGGACGGCTTGCTTGTATCGCGGATGCGCCGATGATTCTATCGTTGCGGCAAATCGCGTTCCAATCTGTACTCCCTCTGCGCCCAGAGCCAAAGCGGCGGCGATGCCTCGACCGTCGGCAATGCCTCCGGCTGCAATCACAGGGATTTTCACCGCATCCACGACCTGCGGCACGAGGGCGAAGGTCGGGATTTCGTCCACGCCGTCATGACCACCCGCTTCGGTCCCTTCGCACACGACCGCATCGACTCCTCGATCTTCCGCCTTCTGAGCAAGAGCTGGGGAGGGGACGACATGTACAACGGTCGCGCCTTTCTCCTTCAGCATCGGTGTGAATCGTCCCGGATTGCCCGCCGAAGTGAAGAAGATTTTTACACCTTCATCCAGGCAAACTTGCACGAGTTCGTCCGCATCGGCGCGCTGAAGTGGAATATTGACTCCAAAGGGCGCTTGCTCCTGAAGCGCCGCTTTCACCTTTCCAATATGAATCCGCAGAATATCCGGTTTCATCGAGCCTGCACCGATAAGTCCCAGAGCTCCCGCCTTGGAGACGGCGGCGCACAATTCCCACCCGGCGGCCCAAACCATTCCGCCTTGAATAATGGGCCAGCGGATGCCCAAGAGCTTAGTTATCCGGTTCACGGGAAGGATTCTATTTTTTCAAGTCTCTTTGGCGAGGGCGCGAAGACCTTCGCGGAAATCTCGCGGTTCGAGCCCAAATGTCTCACTATATGCAAGTGAGTCGCAGATATTGTCGGATGCGAGCATGATCAGTTGGTCCCGGCTCAGAGGAAAGAAGCGAAATCGTTCCAGTAGAAATGTTGGCGGAGAAAGGAGAATCCGCGGAACGGGAATTTTCAAAATCTTCTTACCAATGGCCGAACCAATTTCGTCCATTATCTGACGGAAGCTGTAGATATTTCGGCCTCCAATCTCGAAGGTCTTTTCCGCGAGGTCCGTTCGCTCTGCGGCATCCACGAAGAGGTGCGCCACATCTTCGAGAGCGATCGGTTGGAAGCGTGTGCGCCCGCCAAGAATCAGCGGAGCGACGGGCAACTTGCGAAACTGTCGGATGAAGGGCATCACAAAACCATCTCCTGAACCGAAAATGATGGAGGGGCGAAAGATCGTCCAGTTCAAGCGGGATGTCCTCACAATCCTCTCACCGGCCAATTTCGTTCGCATATAGACGGACTTCGACAGTCGCCCCACGCCGCAAGCGGACATGTGCACATAGCGCTTCACATTCGCAAGCTCGCTTTCACGGACGATGTTTTCGGTCGCAACGCGATGCATCAGGTCGAAACGCGCCCGCCCAAACTCGTGAAGTATTCCGATAAGATGAATGACAGCGTCAACGCCCTTCAAAACACCGGCATAGCTTTCCGGCTTCAAAATATCGCCCGGAACCCATTGAATCGTCTGTGCAGGCGATGCGGTAGCCTCTTGCAGCTTGGCCCCGGAGCCGGGACGAATCAAGAGAAAGGGCTCATGATGTCGGCGCAGAAGCTCGGCGACAATCGCACGACCGACAAATCCGGATGCGCCGGTAACGAAGACTCTCATTTCACCGCCACCGGAAAAGAACAATCGCCGCGCCGAAGATGGAAAGACCTCAGCGCGGCGCCCTTGGATTTCCTATCGAGAGCCTACACGGATGCAACGACTTGGGAAGTCTCCGTCGCTGCCTCCAAGCCGTGCGCAGTCTTTCCTTCCAGTTCACCTTCATATTGTGGATGGGAAGTCACATTGCCGCCACGTAAGAGAAATTCTCGATCGAGCAAGAAATCTGTTCGCGAATAGCCTGCCAATTCCAAATCGAAGGAGTCCATCCGAATCGCGTCCTCCGGGCAAGCCTCGACGCATAGCCCGCAAAAGCAGCAGCGCAGGAGGTCAATGTCAAAGGTGACTGGGTATTTTTCAATTCGTCCATCCAGGGTTTCGGCCGCGGTGATGCAGATGCACTGATCCGGACAAGCGGATTCACACATCATGCAGGCGACGCAGCGAGGCGTTCCATCGGGCCGGAGCATGAGTCGGTGCCGCCCGCGCCATCGGGAACTGACCGGTCGCTTTTCTTCCGGATATTGAATCGTTACGGCTCCCGGCGTGACGCTCTTCATCCGGAAGACATAGCGCAGCCAATGCCGCGCGAAATTGCGGAAGAAATGCGACGCCGTGACCCACAGACCTCGGATGACCTCGGGGTAATAGGTCTTCTGCCAAGCCGTCAGCTTGACATCGCGAACGATGACTTTTCGCTCAATCATCGGCTCTTAAGCTTGTAAGATAAACAGGTTATTGCCGCGCTGCGCAGAACCAATCGGCGTGAATCGTGTATTCCTCGCTGCGAACGCCCATCTTCATGAAGCTGAGGCTCGAATTCAATTCAATCCCCTGGAAAAGAGGCGTGCTGACGGTATCCGCATACGCACGAGCATAGGTAGTCTGGCCGGACTGGTATAGCTCCAGCCGAAGGACATTCCACGCGCCGACGGCCGTCGAAATCAGACTGGTAAGCCCCGCGTGCAGCGTTTCCCATTGGCCGTTCACCGATTGCTCCAGGGTGTAGTTCGTATCATTGTCTGCATAGACGGTGAAATAGAGGGCATTGGCCGTTGTGGATCCTTCCAGGAGAAGACCGTACTGCTTGTAGGATGCCGTTTGCGTAATGCGCTCGAGTCGGGCCGAAACAACGCACGGCAGTATCGGAGTCACCGTCTGCATGAGACGCGCGGCCTCAATGGCGCTGTTGGGACTCAAGACCACATACCCTTCTCCCTGAGACTTGTCGAGCGCCGTGGCCGTCCATCCGGCGGCATTCCCTTCGTTAAATGCGTCTCCCAAGAGGTCGCAAGTCCGCTGAACGGACAGCGTCAGAGAATCGTCGTTGGCGTTTGTGTCGAAAAAGAGCCTGGCGGTCGTTGTTCCAGGACCCACAACCGCCCGAAAAACTCGGACAGTCAATGGAGTCTGCGCATCTGACGCCAAGGTTCCATTCGTGGGAGTTGCTTTTGCCCAGTAGGGAATGCTGACTGCGGTGATGCTCCATGTCAAGGAGGTGTCGCCCGTATTGGAGATGTTCACCTGTTGCTCATTCACCGTCAGACCAAAATCCAGGGTATGCGTTTGAAGAGTGAGGTGACCCTCGGGTGGAGGAGGCGGTTCCTCCTCTTCATCACTTGCACAGCCGACAGTTAGGAACAGGAGTCCCAGACTGACCAGCAGAATCAGCGGTAGTCGTTTCCATGAGTTCATAATAGAACCTCCTCGAAATAGATTGTATGGTTTATGGTTGAAGCACCAGCAAGACGATGCCCGTTAGCGCAATATTCAGAAGCGCAATCGGGATAAGCATTTTCCATCCCACGCGCATCAGTTGGTCGTATCGAAAGCGCGGCATGGTCCACCGCACGAGAAGCTGAAGCCAGAGGAAGAAGGCGATTTTCCCGGCGAAAGCGCCAATGCGCAGGATAACGACCCAAGCATCCGAGAGAGGAATGGTCGCTCCCCACGGGAAGATGAAACCGCCACCGCTTGACATCTCGAAGCTATCGTAAAGATAGGGGATATGATAGCCGCCGAAAAAGAGAGTTGTCATGAGCCCCGCCAGGACCACGAGTTCAATAAACTCTCCGAGGAAAAACATTCCCCAGCGCATGCCGGAATATTCGAGGTTGAAACCGATAATCTCGGATTCGCCTTCGGGCAGGTCGAAGGGGGTGCGTTTCGTTTCGGCAATGGCCGCGGGCAGATAGATCAGAAAGGCCAACGGCTGGAGAACAACCCCCCACATCGGCAGCCATCCGAAGAGCAATTGATTCTGCATCCGCACCATGTTGCCAAGCTCGAGCGTGCCGAAGACCATAATGGGCCCGATAATTGAGAGTCCAATCGCGACCTCGTAGCTGACCGTCTGCGCGGCGGCTCTCATTCCACCGATCAGAGAATACTTGTTGTTCGAGGCCCAGCCACCCAAGACGATTCCATAGACCGCGATAGAGCCAAACGCCAAGAGGAAGAGAATCCCGATGTTCAAGTTGAGAACCTGCAGGAGAATGGTTCTTCCAGCAAATTCAATCTGATTTCCGAAGGGAATGACAGCAAAAGTAACAAGGGCTGGAAAAAGCGTAATCACCGGCGCAAAGCGGAACATGAACTGGAGCCCCGAGGGCGGCACGAAATCCTCTTTGAAGATGAGCTTGAAGGTCTCCGCGATGGAATGGAAGAGGCCCCAGAGGCGCAATCCCAATATCGGGGCGCGATTGGCTCCCAAACGATCCTGCATGAGAGCCGGTTGCTTGCGCTCGGCCCAAGTGAGGAGGACCGCAAATCCGAAGACAAGAGCGAGAACGAAAGAAATCTTGGCGAGGGCAATCGCCATTTCTTCAATCAGAAGCACCATTATTCGAGAGGCCTTGAAGTTTGCACTTTTCGATAGGGTGGCTCGGGTGCGCCCACAAGCATTTTTCCCGAGGGAGCCAGGCCGTCCCAACTCAAGCCGCGGAAGGCCGATACATTCTTTACCAAATCCGAGAAAACCTCTTCAGCGGTTTTCGCTTTGATGGTCAAGCCAACTTCTGTGCCAAGAAATTTCCAGATTTCCCACTCGGGAAGCGCGTCCCCCAAAGGTGGAAAGGCTCGAGTTGTGCGCTGCACGCGCCCTTGAAAATTCGTGTAGGTTCCTTCGCGCTCTGCCCAGGCCGCAATCGGAATCACGCCATGTGCGATTCCAGCCGTTGCGTTTCCGTGTTCTCCAAGAAAGAGCAGGTAATCCAGATTCCCCAGGCGCGAAAAATGTTCGGATGGAAGCGCAAGGCTCAGGTCGTGGCGAACGACGACCAGAATATGGATGTCTCGCGCCAGCGCCACTTTCAGAATGTCGTCACCGGAGAGCTTGCCACCTGTGGGGGGGCGAAAGCCGATTTCAAAGGCACCACGCCGGCTGGGAGTCAGGTCGGACTTCCGTAAGACATCATCTTCTTGGCCGACCGGCTCGCTCTTGAGCGATACACCGAGATGTTGCATGCCCAGATGCTGCGCGAAGAGACGGGAAAGCAGATAGAGGTCTTCATTCGATGACTTGGTGCTGCCAATGACGGCGATCGATTTCGTCCCGTATTTCTCTTTCGCCGTTTTGATGGCCCGCGCCACTTCTTGCAGCACGCGTTGGATACTGGGAGCCCTGTCCCCATTGGAGGCACGGATTTGCGCTGTTGTCAAACGATCCGGTAAATCCACAGCATGATAACTGTATCGCCCGCGATCACAGATCCACCATTCATTGACGAGCCGATTCTGGCGCGGCTTCAAGCGCTGGATTCGCCGGGAAGGAGCTTTGTAAGGGCGCTCGGTGTCATAGTGAATTTCAATGTTGCATCCGCGCGAGCATTCCATGCAAAGGGAAGGGACACGCTTCAAATACCAAACGCGCCGCCTGAAACGGAAGTCTTTGTCCGTCAGAGCTCCCACGGGGCAGAGATCCACGACACAACCCGCGTAGGGATTGTCCAAGGGCGCTGCGGGAATCGTCATCAGCTCAGAAGTCATGCCCTGTCCAAAAATCCCCAGTTCCCCTGTGCCCGTAATTTGCCGCAAAAACCGCACGCAGCGCGAGCAGAGAACACATCGCTCGCTGTCCAAAACAACCGTGGGGCCTGCATCGAAGACTTTGTGCTTGCGGTGTTTTCCGCGAGCTCGACTCGGCTGTCATGCAGGCCATACTCCATGTAGTAATTCTGCAGGTCGCACTCGCCCGCATCATCGCAAATGGGACAATCGAGCGGATGATTTTGAAGTAAGAGCTCCAAAACCATCTGGCGCTGCTTATGGACGCGCTCGGTGTCCGTGAAAATCTTCATCCCTTCGGCGACGCTCGTCGAGCAGCCGATGACAAGACTTACGCGGCCGTATTGTTCCACTTCCACCTGGCACATCCGGCACGAGCCGACGACGCGCAAGGCAGGGTGATAGCAATAGTGCGGAATCTCGATGCCGACAGTTTTTGCGGCTTCGATTAGGTTGATGTCTGCAGGAACATCAACGGATTTGCCATTGATTTCTACAAGAGGCATACGAGGCGAATTTCCTGTTTTCGCAGATGGCTATTCTTGGATGAGGGCCTCAAATTCGCTCCGGAATTTCTTCAGATAGGATTTTGTCGGCCACGCGACCGCAGGTCCAAAAGCGCAGATGGTCGTTCCGTCCATGGCATCTGCGATCTCTATCATATCATCCAGGTCACGCTGTTTCCCTTTTCCTTCGAGCAGACGCTTGCAGAGGCGCAAGAGCCACCCCGTGCCTTCGCGACATTGAGTGCATTGCCCGCAGGACTCATGGGCGTAGAAGCGCAGCACCCACAAGAGCAGCCGCGGAATGGAGACGGATTCGTCAATGACCGTGACGGCGGCGCTTCCGAGCATCGAGCCCGCGGCGGCGACGGATTCAAAATCGAGGCGAATGCCTGCGGCTTCTTCGGCGGTCAGAATCGGCGATGAAGAGCCACCAGGAATAACGGCTTTCAGCTTGCGGTCCTCCAAAATCCCGCCACCCAAGTGATAAATGAGACCGTCCAGCGGAAATCCCATCGGGAGTTCATAGACGCCCGGATTTTTCACACATCCCGAAAGTGAGAAGAGGCAAGTGCCGCCATTTTTGAGAGTGCCGAGCGCGGCGAATTTCTCTGCACCCAGTCGCAATACCCAAGGCACCGCGGCAAGAGTCTCCACATTATTCACAATCGTCGGAGCCTGCCACAGACCGACGGCGGCCGGATAATAGGGCGGTTTGAATCGCGGTTGTCCCTTTTTGCCTTCAAGGCTTTCGATGAGTCCCGTCTCTTCGCCGCAAATATACATGCCCGCACCCGGGTGCGTATAGACTTGGCAAGAGAAATCGGAGCCCGAAATCCGCTCGCCGATGATCCCGTTTGCGCGGGCTTCCTCAATGGCCTGATTGACGATTTTTGTGGGATAAAAGTATTCGCCGCGGATGTAAATATAGATGGCCTCCGCTTGCACCGCCCATGCACAGATGAGAGCTCCTTCGAGTAAGAGATGGGGATCGCGCTCCAGAATGAGGCGATCTTTGAAGGTGCCGGGTTCGCTTTCGTCGGCGTTGACAGTCACATAGCGCGGGAATTTATCTTTCGGCACGAAGCTCCATTTAAGCCCCGCAGAAAAGCCCGCGCCACCATGGCCTCGCAAGCCGGAGGCTTTCACAAGCTCGATGACTTCGCCGGGCTCCATCTTCAGCGCCTTCTGCAACATCTCGTAGGCACCGTGCTCGCGTGCCACCGGGAGACGGTGCATGTCCGGCGCTGCAAAATGTCTTGAGATATATCGTTCCATTCTATTTCAGCGGTTCCTGAGCAGGCAGAGCGACATTTCCGATGAGCGGTGTCGGAGAGTCTCCCGGAGGCAATTGACCTCGGCGCAACTCACTGACGATTCGATCAATCTTCTCGGGTGTCAACTGGAAATATTGTTCTTCGCCGACAAGCATCACCGGGCCCCAGCCACAGGCTCCCAGGCATTCCACCGCAACGAGACTGAAGAGTCCATCCTCGGTCACCCCACCCGCTTTGATTCCCAATTTCTTCTCTAAGTAGGCTTGCAGACTCTCCGCCCCGCGAAGGGAGCAGCCCACATTATGGCAGAACATGATGTGATATTTGCCCGCCGGTTTCTGTCGCATCATGGCATAGAACGAGATGACCTCTCGAACGCGAACGGGCGTAACACCCAAGGTGTCGGCTACCCAAGTCTCGGCTTCCGGCGACAGATACCCGAAGGCTTTCTGCGCTTCCAAGAGAACCGGCACGAGTGCGGCACCGCGCCGTTCCGGAGGATAGCGCAAAATAATCTCGTGTGCTTTCTTCTCGAGTTCTTGAGGAATCCCGTTCATCGGTCGAGTTCGCCTCCAATCATGTTGATGGAGCCGAAAGTCGGGATGACATCGGCGATCATGTCACCTCGAATCATGTCGGGGATCGCAGCGACGAAGTGGAAGCAGGGCGGCCGACAGCGCACCTTCCAGGGCCGGCTGGCACATCCATCGTTCTCCTCGCCTTCGATGGGGTAGGAAACGACATAGAATCCGAGTTCCCCGTTGCCCGCTTCTACAGCTTGATACGCTTCGCCGACAGGCACGCGGATGCCATGTCCGTGCATGAGGAGCTTAAAATGGTTCATGAGGCCTTCGATGTTGCCATAAGTATCTTTTTTATCGGGCAACATGATGTGCTTTTCCTGCACGGAGTGTGGCCCGCCGGGGATTTTTTTTGCGCATTGTTCCAAAATCCGGCAAGACTGTTCCATTTCCTCCATACGCACCAGATAGCGGTCGTAGTTGTCTCCCTTTGTGCCGACGGGAATCGCCCAGTCCACTTGGTCATAGACAAGGTAGGGGAAGTTCTTGCGCACATCGTAGTCATTGCCCGTAGCGCGCAGACAAGGCCCTGTGAAACCCCAGTTCACGGCATCCTCGGCGGAAATGAGACCTGTTCCACGCACGCGGTCGTAGAAAATCCGATTGCATGTCAGCAGTGCATGGCACTCCTTCAAAATGACTCGCACTTCCTTGATGGCGCGCGACAGCTTCTCCAGCCAACCATCCGGCAAGTCGGCAGGCTGCCCTCCGATGCGGACGGCGGTTGTCGTTACGCGAGCACCGCAGAAGTCCTCGAGCAGCTCATAGAGATATTCGCGGCCTTTCATCATATAGAGGAAGACCGTCATCGCTCCGAGTTCCATCGCCGCGGCGGCCACGCAAGTCAGATGATCCGCAACGCGCGAGATTTCACAGAGCAGTGTGCGAATATATTGTCCTCGGGGAGGAATCTCGAGCTCCAGCAGCTTCTCCACCGCCATGCAATAGCCCACATTGTTGATGATGGGGCTGACATAGTTCAAACGGTCGGTGTAAATAATCGCTTGATTCCAAGTGCAGTCTTCGCAGGATTTCTCGAAGGCGCGATGCAGATAGCCGATTTCGACATCCGCATCCACGACGAGTTCTCCCTGCAGCTTAACGGTAATCTTCACGATGCCATGCATCGCAGGATGGGAGGGCCCCATATTGAGCACCATTTCCTGCGTGCGAAACTCCTCTTCCGTCGCCGTGAAGAAGAACTCTTTTTCGCCGATTTCCCTTATTTCATCCATGAAGCGTGCTTTGTTTGGAAATGTTGCGGACTTCGCATCAGTTTTGCGGGCCGATGAGTGGCTGTCGCTTGGTTTTGGGATAGTCTTTTCGCAGCGGATGCCCCTGGAATTCCTCATAGAGCAAGACGCGCGTAAGATTCGGATGGCCCTCGAAGCGAATGCCATACATGTCGAAACACTCTCGCTCCAGCCAGTTGGCCGTTTTCCACAGCGGTGTCAGGCTCTTAATCGTAGGATGAAGGTCGTCCGATTGCAGTTTGATGCGAAGCCGCTGGTTAAAGGGCAGCGAGAGAAAATGATAGACAATTTCAAATCGAGGGTGTCGCCCAAAATAATCCACCGCCGTAATATCAACAAGCAGATTGAATTGCAATTCCGGATCTTCCTTCAGCAGGCGTGCCACCTCGAAGATCGCGTCTTTGCGAAGCAGGAGAGTCTCATCTCCGTGCTCGGCGTGCCAGTCCAGCGCGGCCTGAGGAAACCTCTCTTCTATCTTTCTGCATGCCAGAGATTTTTCACGGGGCTCAGGGTTCATCTCCATACTTGTTTCGACTCCTGCACCATCTTTTGGAGTTTGAGAACGCCGTCGAGAACGGCTTCGGGGCGGGGTGGACAGCCCGCGATATAGATATCTACGGGAAGGATGGTGTCAATTCCCTGCACCGTGGCATAGTTGTCGTAAGGGCCGCCACAGGAGGCACAGGCGCCGAACGCGATGACCCATTTCGGCTCGCAGATTTGGTCGTAGACAAGTTTCACAAGAGGAGCAAGCTTGTGGTTGATTGTGCCGACAACCCAAAGAACATCGCTTTGGCGGGGACTGAACCGCGGAAAGGCGGCTCCGAATCGGTCGAGGTCGTAGTGCGAAGAACTGACCGACATATATTCCATGCCGCAGCAGGCGGTGACAAAGGGATAGACAAAAAGCGAATATTTCCTCGCCCATCCCAAGAGTTTGTCGAAACGCGTCGTCAGAATTTGCTCTTCGGATCGAGACTCAGGATATGTCGGTGGCGGTTCCCGGTTCATCGTTTTACTTCCATTCAAACACACCGCGGCGGATAGCGTAGTAAAGGCCGATGGCCAAGATGCCCAAGAAAACCATCATGGAAACGAAGCCGACCAAACTCAAATCCCTGAAAGCCACGGCCCAAGGATAGAGAAAGGCGACTTCGACATCGAACACGGCAAAGATAATGGCGGCCAAATAGTACTTGACGGGAAAGGGGGCGCGGGCATCTCCGACGCCCACCGTCCCGCATTCAAAAGGCAGCCCTTTGTTGGGGTTCGGTCGCTTGGGGCCAAAGAAAACCGTCAGCGCCAAGAAGGCGAGCACGACGACGGCGGCCACAAGGAAAAGCAGAATCAGAACGGGAAGATTTTCATTCATGGGGCTTTGTTACCGACTTGCCCATTGTTACTTGGAGGACTCACCTCAAGACGCCTGGAGTCTCAGAGCCTTTCGAATGCGCAGAGCCAAAGGAGGAATGAGCACAAGCTGTGCGACCATACCGGGAATCCCCGGCAGGTAAAGAGCGAGATACCATCTCCATCCCTGAAATCCCAAGAGAAGCATGGTAAGCGCCGCATGAACAGTCCGTCCGAGAATCATGGCGACAACCAGTGCCAGAAGACAGGTTCCGTAGCGGAAGCCTCCGGCCAGGCGCAAGACAAGACTGACCGAGAAACCGTAGGTTGCCAGCTCTCCCATCATCCGCAGAGTCTGCTCCGGGGTGGGCATTCCCGTCAGGCCGGTCGAGAGCGCGGGACTCAAGAGTCCGACAACAGCCGCGCCTACCGGGTCCAAGAGCGCCCCGGCCAGAAACACCGGATAATGCATCGGAAGAAGGATGCGAGGTGAAGCGAGAGAATGGAACAGGAAGGAGATGACGACGCCCAGAGCGACGCACACGCCGCCAATCGCAAGGCCACGGACATTCGTCACCCGCTTATTCCTCGATCGTTAAAAGGTAGATTTCGTCCGACGCCAACTCCCAAATTTGACGAGCGAGGCCTTCCTCGTCTCCGGTTCTCTTGCTCTCGTCAATCATGCTCAGAAGCGAGGCGAGAATCTCGAACTCCGCCTGCTGACCGCCGCACTCCGAAACGACACGGTAGCGTCGATCCGTTTTCCACTCAATCTGTCCGTTGGCGTGAGAAGAAGAGGTCGCCATCTCCACGCCTCGGATGAGCGCCGCGGCGTCATCTTCCTCCGGCCCACAGACGGTAATCGTGCCGCTTGCGCCTGCGTCCCTGCAAAGCTCCTGAATTTGCTGCCCAATGCGCACACCCACCACAACCATGGGCTGGTGTTCCGTTTCTTCTTCCAAAGCTCGCAGGAGCAAATCGTCCGGACGATTCATAGCCCTTCCGATACACTACGGTCAGCCAAATTAGGAAAAATTCGCGAGAAAGTCAAGACCGGCCTTTCAAATCCCCCTGCCGCCGCCCCAAGACGGGAAGATAATTCCTTGAAGAAATATTTCACATCATCCGATTCGCGCACGGATGTTCTATCCTCTCGGAAGAGAATTCGACGAGGAATCGGTTGACGGCGAAGTTCCTGCCAGTCTCCTTGCCAGAATCAACGACTTGGAAGCCGGGAGTTCCTGGAGGAAATGCCTCTATTTCGTCATTTCGAGAATGGCCAGCCGGTTCTTCTCTAGTCCGATGTACTGGAAACCCTCTCGGACGACTCCGTAGTCTTCCACGGAGACTCTGTTGGCCTTGATTTCCGTGGAGATTTCCCAGGTGATTTGGCGTCCTTCCGTGCGCGGCACCATTTCGATGCGATAGTATGCATTGTCCACAAGCACGGGACTTGGCAGGTACCCGACCTTCATGTGTTCAGGCAACTGCATCGTCAGCACCATGTCCGCCTTGCCTTGTGGCGGCAACTCAATCGGATATTTGACCTGCGGCAAAGCGGGGAAGAATCCATGAGTTGCCCATCGAAACGGATTCCCGAAGAGGTCAAAGAGAATCACATCGCCCTGACGATTGGCGTAGTTCTTCGCATGGAATGCCAGGGTGACTTCCGCTGGCACCGTCAGATCCTTCAAATCGGAGAGCTCATAGCGGGTGACCGTCGCGCCCTGGGACAGAGCGGACGCCGCTCTCTGGAAATAGATGTCGAGCTCTTTCTCTTTCATGTCTTTGAGTTCGGCGCGGCATCGCTGCTCGAAGAACCCACGAGGCAAAGCTCGGATGGTTCCTTCGAGAGTTCCGTCGGCTTGGAGTTTCGCATCAATATGGGTTATCGAAGTGCGGCTCTCGATATCGCCACGCGGCACTTTCACCAGTCTGGATTGTCCGCCGATAAGCATGCAACCTTGACCGTAGGTCTGCGAGAATGGAATGGTTCCGAACCGACAATCCTGGGCCATCGGATCCACATAGAGCGTGTCCTTGTCCCGGGGAACTGCAAGAAGGATGCGATGGAATTGCGGCAAAGCAGGTAGATCCACAAACTCGACATTTCGACCCATCACGAAGATGGGAAATGAGGTGACTCCAACATGACGCAACAGGGCACAGAGAAGCACCGCCTTATCCCTCGTTTCACCATACCGATGTTCCCAGACTTTGTCCGCGGTATTCGGCTCATAGCCTGCTTGGCCCAGATTCAGGTTCACATTTCGGATGTTGCGTTGGGCGGCAATGCAGAGACTCCGCACGAGATCGTCCTTGTTCACGGGTCGCTGAGGCACCAATTCAGCCAAAGCCGCGTCAGCGGTCGTGGCCGTATCCACGCGACCCCAAAAGCGAGAACCGATGTATTTGCCTAACTCGTCCCACGTATTGAAGGATGTCCACAGAAGCCGCGGCGCGAGGTCCGCTGTACTGATGCGATTGGGCTCATTCATGATTTGAGGCATGTCTCTAAAGCGCCAGGTATAGACCGCTTCCGCTTTGTCCAGCATGATTTCGGGCTGCAGGTCCGAGTTCAGCAAGCGATAATTCACGAGTTTTCCCGGAGCGAGCCGCAGAATGAAGGTTTGGCTCAAAATGGGTTCCGTCATTCCGAAAATCCATTCGCCGCCGTAATATTCCTCCCGTTTCTCCTCTTTCTTGGGTTTCACTATCCATTGGAGTTCAATGGCTGCCCCGATTTCGAGGCCGGGGAAACTGACATTGCGCTGCTTGACTTGCGAGTAGGCCGAAGCCCATTGGACTTCCGGAGCGCTTGTGAGGGTGAAGGCGTCCTTCTCGGGTTCGATCCAGGTGCCGTTGGCCATGCGGGTGTAGGCTCTCTCGATCATTACCTCGTGCGTGGCATCGTTGAAGCGGATGGATTGATCTCCATAGTCGTCCTTTGCCCGCACCTGCAGGATTTTCAAGACAAGATGGCCGTGGGTCGTAACATCCCCGTCCTGATCCACATAGACTTCGCGGTCACGCAAGAGCACGAGAGCTCCGGCTTGAGGATAGGCTTCCGCCCCGGGCGAATTCTTGATGAGTTCTTCTATCTTCGGATCCACTTCGACCTTCGCAAAGCCAAGCGATGCAGCGGATAGAAGAATGCCAAACAAAATGTACTGAGGTTTCAACTTGACCTCCCTCTATGTTGAAAGGGATGAGTTTCTTACTGGAAGGATGTTCGTGAAAGATCAATCCTTTAGTTCGATTTCTTGAGAATGACCCGCCCTTTGCTCATCGCGTCATCTTCCTTCATCATGGCCTGCAGCTCGGGATATTTCGCAAGCGGAATATCCAGAACAGCCATTTCCATGAGCCGCTCCATTTTCACGCGATTCCCCTTCACCTCAAATTTGCGGGCGAGTCGGAAATCATTGTAGTCAAGCTCGGTCGGATCGGGAACGGACTTTGTCGTGAAGCCTTTCGGGAAGACCACCTCCTCATCGGCACGGACCGCGAAGGTGGAGGGTACTTTGAGCGGATAGTGCCGCGCGGTCAGTTCGCTTCCTCGCAACAGCCAGCTCGTCAAAAAGTCCAG
>JAZDIW010000019.1:0-6065 GCA_043804575.1 bacterium | reverse complement strand
CATGCCTCCGTTTCGGCTTCCTCTTGAGCATTCCTGACCCATCTCTCCGAGGCTGACCTGACTTAGCATGTATTGTTTTCATTACATATTCATTGAACGCATGTTCATTTATCTTTGGCATTAACAACAATATGCGCACTTTATGCAAATATCTCTTGACTTTGTCGAGAAATATTCGTATATTATATCCGCCCAGATTGGAGATAACCAAATGACACCCACTACCCTCAAAGACCTCGCCAAGACCCTCTGTCACACGGAAATCCTCGACATTGATGCCCTGAAAATCGCTCTGGAAAAGGCTTCCAAAGCATGGTCCGACCAACTGGATACCCTAACGCTCTATGAAGCCGAGCTTCAGAAGGAAGTCCAATGTCGTGCGGAAATGTGTGGCATATCACAAACTCAGCTTGAACAGAAGTTTTGCTGGCCTCTCCGCGGCCATGCGCTCCTTGCCCTGCGCCGTGAGATATCCCGCAGGTTCGGGGAGCGCCTTCAAATTCTGCCCATGACCGGAACCGCGCGCCAGACCGAGGAAACCAACTTTCTGCTCGAACCCTGGGCGCGGTTCCAATCGGGCATCCAAACCAAATCGTAGCGCCCAGCTTGCTGGGCCCTTATCAATTCACGAAAGGAATCCCCATGCCTTACACAATCAATAATGACGGTGTCGGCAGCGACAGCTTGCTGACCTTTTCCGTAAATCCCACCGCCGGTCAAGATTTCACGCAAGCGGATCTCGACGCGAATCTTGCTGCCGCCGCCATCACCGGCAACAATCAAGTCGGGATGGGCAGCGCGGGTAGCAAGCTCTTTGGCAAAGTCGTCGCCGTTTCCGAAGAGCTGCAATCGGGAACAACCGTTCCCGCCTATTGCACCGTCCAGGCTCGCGGCGTTGCACGCTGTAAATACGGTTCGCCCACGCCGGTCGTCAATGAAATGGTCGAGCTCGACGGCACCGGCAAAGTTCGCCGCGCTTCGACCTCAGCCGACATTCCCGCCGGTGGCCACAAGCACAAAGGCCAAGTCATCGCCGTGGATACCACCAACACCACCTGCGATGTCTGGCTCGATTAAAATCCCAAATCCGAAATCGAAAATCCGAAGATGAATGAAGGCCTTTTCCGAAATTTATATCGTGGCGGCAGGCGTTTCCCCTGTCCCGCTGTTCGTCGGACAAGACAGGTCTTGTCCCTACTTTCGGATTTCAGATGTAATTCTACTACCCGCGACCTCCGGTCGCGGACGCCAAAATCAGAAAGGACAACTATACCATGACCCTCGATTTCACCGGCGCGAAAGCGCTGAAAGAAAAAATCACCGACCACTCGCGCTCGGGCAATTTGGCGTTGTATGCCGAAGCGCAGGAGCGCGGCCAGTCGTTCTCGGAGCTGCTCGAAGAGCTCGATCCCAGTCCGCGCGGGCCCGACGGAGCGCTTCAGGTACCACTGGATGCCTTCGAGCGGCAACTTTATCTTGCGAACATCGTCGTTTCCGGTCGCCAGGCGGTCACGCTCGAGCAATTCATGACCGGCTCCGGCCTCATTTTGCTTCCCGAATACATCACGCGCGAGATTCAACGCGGCTATCAGATGGTGCAGGACCCCTCGCAGCTCGTCGCGGCGCAAGTGCCCGAACGCGGCCCGTCCGTGAAGCCCATCTACATTCAGACGACGGAAGCGAAGAAGTCTCTCTCGCGCCGCCATGAAGCCGCCGAATATCCCGTGGTGAGACTTCTCTATCGCGAGAAGGAAGCGGCGATGGTGGATCGCGGTCGCCAGTTCGATTTCTCCTATCGCATTCTGAAGAACCAAAAGCTCGCCGAATTCCGCGTCTTCCTCTGGTGGGTCGGTGCGCAAATCGCCTACGACGAAATTGGAGAAATCTACAATATCATCGTCAATGGCGATGGCACTTCTCCCGGCGCCACCAATGTCTTCAATGGCTCCGCAGGCAGTTGGGCCTACAGCGATATTGTGCATCTCGCCATGAGCTTTCAAGGCCCGGCGCACATGACTCATCTCCTCGGTTCCAAAAACGACATCGAGAAAATCCTGAATCTCGATGAATTTCAAGACCCAATGGCTTGGGCCGGCGATGAAGTCTTCACGCGCACCGGCGACTATCGCAGCTTCCTGCCGGTCAACACGAAACTCGTGGTCATTCCCAGCGCGACCGAGACGAAATTCGCCGCGATGGATCATCGGTTTGCGATTCGCGAATCCATCGCCCAGCCCCTGCTCATTGAAGCCGAGAAAGTCATCTCGCAGAAACTCGAATCGGCCGTTCTTTCCAAAGAGAGCGTCTACACCATCATGGTGGACGACACCGTCCTCGTCAGCGACTACTAACGCCCCTCTCCCTTCTCCCCCCATTTCATGGAGGGACGTAAGGGGGGTACTCTTCCCCCACGCGTGCGGGGGACCGCGGCCCTCGCACGCTCCTCCCCACGCGTCCTAAAAAGAGAAAAATCCAAAATCGAAAATCCGAAAGAGAGGAAACACAAGAAGCATGTCCCTTTCGGATTTCGGATGTTGGATTTCGGATTTTCCTGCTACGGCGCCACCGCCGTCACATAATAGAAATACGGCGAGGGACGACTGGAGGTGTTAATATCCGTCCAAGTCGTATTACTTGTCACATCAAGCAGAACACCGGCGACAAACGGCAGCGTCGCGCCATAGATGTTGTAGGAGGAGGCTCCTCCCTGCGGGAGCCAATCCAATACGACATTGCCGGCAATTGTCGAAATCACCAAGCCCCACGGTTCTTCCGGCCCCGTCTTCACCAGATAGAAATCCGACGAGCCCGCACCGAAAGAATTGGTGTATCCCGCGACGATATAGCCTCCGTCGGGAGTCTGCTGAGAGGAAGCGGCCCAATCTTCACTGCTCCCCCCATAAGTGCGTGTCCACAGCGTGTCGCCTTGACCATTCGTCTTCACAAGATAGAAATCCCGCCAGCCCGCACCGAAAGACTCGGTGTAGCCCGCCATGATGTAGCCTCCGTCAGTGGTCTGCTGAACGGACCGAGCCACATCAGTGCTGCTCCCCCCATAAGTGCGCGTCCATAGCGTGTCGCCTTGGCTGTTCGTCTTCACAAGATACATATCCCTCGAGCCCGCACCGAAAGACTCGGTGTAGCCCGCCACGATATAGCCTCCGTCGGCTGTCTGCTGAACGGAATGGGCCACATCCTGACTGCTCCCGCCAAAAGTGCGCGTCCAGAGCGTGTCCCCTGAGCTACTCGTCTTCACGAGGTAGAAATCCTCGCCACCCGCACCGAACGATCGGGTACTCCCCGCCACAATATAGCCCCCGTCCTCCGTCTGCTGAACGGAATAGGCGCTTTCATAGCTGCTCCCCCCATAAGTGCGCGTCCAGAGGGTGTCGCCTTGGCTGTTGATCTTCACCAGATAGAAATCACTCTCGCCCGCACCGAAAGAATAGGTGTATCCCGCCACGACATAGCCTCCCTCGGCGGTCCGCTGAACGGAACGGGCATCTTCACCGCTGCTCCCCCCATAAGTGCGTGTCCAGAGCGTGTCGGGATTTGGCTGCCCAAAACCTACTTGCACACACGCCATCACCAGCAAAATCAAGAACTTTCTCATCTTGGAATCTCCCGTTACTTTCTTGTCTACTTAGATCGCCATTGAATCTGCGCGCCACCACTTTCGGTGGGTCTATTGTATTCGCTTCTTTTGTCACTCTCCAATATACGCCACCCTGCGTAGAAAATCAAGGAAAAAACATGCCCAATTCAACTCAAAACTACTTGCTCGCCAACACTCCGCTCTCCACGATCTGCTTCTCCGGCACGACCGGCACAAGTTCCATCTATCTCAATGGCCCCGGTGGCGTCGCTGGCGACGGCCTTCCACTTCCGCGACGCGGCTACTTGACCGGCCTCACGCTATGGGACGGTAGCCTCGTGCGCTCGGACGCCGACAAAATTTCGTTCAACAGCGGGGACCGCGTCAGCCTCTATTGCCAAAACACAGGCACAGACTTCACCGTCAAAGTGCGCCTGAACGGCGTCTCGACCTCGCTTCAAGTCCTCGCCGTACCTCACAATTCCACCCTGCAAGCCGTCGTCGAATTCATGCTCGTAAAGGAGTAACCCATGTCTTGGACAAATCGAACCACTGTCAAAACGCATCTGCAGGATGCCGAAGTCGGCGTTCTGCATTATGAAAATGAACCGGCCGCGCTGAGTGGTACGGAGGCCACACCGCTTTGGCACCGTCTTCTAACAGAAAATAGTGAAACGGTCAAATGGTGCATTCTCAATGCGCCGGTTGCCGACGGCCCGATTACTCTGACGGGCACCAATTGGTCGGATTTGGCTCATTCGAATATTCTGCCTGATTCCATCGTTGTCACTCTGGATGAGACTCTGAGCCAGATGTATGTGCAGGAAAAAGACTACATCGTGGACACCGAGCAAGGCCGCATTCGCCGCACCTCATCGTCGTCCATCCCATCGGAGACGCAGGTCTATGTCTATTATCTCTATTGCGCGCTTTTTCAGAAGACGACGGACTACGCGATTGATTACGATGCGGGGACGCTCGCACGGGTCTTGAACGGCGCAATCCCCGACGGTGCGACGGTGCTGGTGGATTACGATGTCGCTGCCGCAACCGTGAGCGACGCCCTGATTGACCAAGCGATTGTTGAGGCCGAAGACAAAATCTTAGTGCATCTCTCTTCGGATTACGGCCCATCTTCCACGGATCAAGGACTGAAAACCGGTGCGACGGAACTGACATTGGCTATCGTCGCCGAAGCCAAAGCGATGGAAGCGCTCGCCGATGTGACGCTCTCGAATCCCGATAACCGTGCCGCGGAATGGTTGAAACTTGCGCAGAAACTCGAAACGCAAGCGTGGCGCACACTCGCTCCTTTCCTTGATCCGACTGCTCGCCGCAGCTCTGTCGTCCGCTCCAATCTCTACGGCACCGACCAATCGTAGCGCCGGACGGCAGTCCGCTCTGTAGTCCCGCAAGGCATGTGCTCACCCATTATCCGTAGGGACACGGCGTGCCGTGCCCGCCCATCGGTAGTGTCGCACGGCAGTGCGCTTACCCAATTCAATTAAAAGGAATAAAGCTGATGCCCAAGAAAAAAACCACGATCGAAACCGTCCTGCCCTTGGAGCCGGCCCCGCCCGTGAAAAAAACTTCCCCTCCGCCGATTGACACCAACGCCATCATTCACCGCCTTTATGAGCTCGCGATGGAAGGCAATGTCACCGCGGCCAAAGTCGTTCTCGACTACTGCCACGAGCAAGAAACACGCGGCGAAGGCCACAACCTGACTCCCGGCGAAGGCCTCGCCCTCATCCGCAACACAATGCAGTCTATCAAATGAATTGCAAAGGAATTCCTAGCCGTGGCGGGTGCCCTCACCCGCCCGGCTAAAGGAAAAACAAATGACCTCCGACGAAATCCAAGAACTCCTCCACTGCTCGCGCGATCCCTGGCACTTTCTGACCAAACATGTCTGGACGCAAGATCCGGCGCGCGGGATCGCTCGCTTTCCAAAATACAAATTCCTTCGCGAGCTCATTTCCAACGCCGGGCGCGAGCGAAATCTTCTCGTACCGAAGTCGCGCCAAATGGTCGTCACTTGGACCATCGTCGCCTATTTCGTTTGGCGCATGCTCTTCCGAGGGCCCGGAGTTTTCCTATTTATCTCGCGAAGTGAACGGTGCGCCGAAGAGCTGCTTCTGCGCGCTCAATTCATTTTGGAGCACTTGCCATCCTACATGCAGCCCAAACGCCAAGCGAACTCGCGCGAAGAGCTCGCGCTGGCCGGTGTCGGCTCGCGCCTCTTGAGTCTTCCCGCCGTTCCGGATGCGCCGCGTATGCACTCGCCCGCGGGCGTTTTTTGGGATGAAATGGCCTTCACTCCCTTCGACGAGCAAATCTGGGGCGCACTGAAACCCGCGCTTGAAAGTGGCGGCCGTTTTGTCGGCGTCTCCTCTTCCGCAGGCCCCGTCGGGCTCTTCTATCGCTTGCTTCAGAATGCCAAAGACTGCGGTTTCGGTGTCGTCAAAAT
>JAZDIW010000018.1:0-2611 GCA_043804575.1 bacterium | reverse complement strand
CGAGATATTCCTTGAGGGTCACGACCTCTCCACTGGCCTTTTCCACGCGGGAATAACGCGAGAAGATTTCGAGAGCCGGACCGAGACAAGCGAAGATGGCATCCGCACCCACCACGCCTTCTTCGGCCAGTCGCGGCATCCATTCATGGATACGGCGGGGGAGTTCCGACAAGACATCGCGCCAGTCGCCGATGTCGTCGGTGTGGACGGAACCGTCGGGATTTTCACGAGGGCGACAGACGAGGTGGATAGAAGAAGCTAATGCAGCAGAATTATGTGCACGCAATCGCGCCCCCATTTCAGTGTCAATCGGCCATGACGCAACCGCAATCCAACCAGATGAAATCAATGCTTGAAGCATTGTTTCCCATGCAGATGTTTCCTTATGCGCAAAAACAATGACAGCAAGACCACTTGGTGCAACGACACGGCGGCTATCTTCAAGAGCCTTACGCATTAGTTGCTCGAAGTAACTTCTCGTTTTATATGCATATTTTGAATTTCTTTCTGACAATTGAACAATTTCACCCTCTTTCTGCGTGGTACATTGTTGGAATAGCAAGGGATGAATTGGACCAACTGTACGCTTCAACCACACGTAGAAAAAATCTGATAAATCTGCATACGGTACAGCGTCGTAATAAGGTGGATCTGTAAAAACCAATTGAGCCGAATCATCTGGCAAAGGCTGTTCTATTGCCGACGCTCTCTGAATTTCGCCTTGATGCAAATCACTTGCAACACCTTCCTCCAACACGCGGACAATCCATCCAACAGCGCCTTCCCAGTTACCTGACCCGGAAGCAAAAGGGGCAACTTCAGCAAAGTCCCACTTTATCGGTAAGGATTGGCCTTGGGCAAACGTGTGACCAATGAATTCTCCGCTTTGCACCCACGTGCAAATTGAACTGGAGTAGTCCGCCTGTCTGTCAACCGCCATAGCAAGAACTGTCGCAACTGCCTTCGCGAATTCCAAGTCCTGCGTCTTTATTTTGGCGAAATATGTGCGCACAAGTTTGGCAAGAGTCAGTAGACTAATGAGTTGCCGTGAGGAAAACATCATGTCCCATCGATTGACACCAATCAAATTAATGTTAAAGATGCTTCGTAGATATGGTAATTCCTCGTTCGGCACCATCGATGTCCCATCCTCAAGGGTAAGCTGCCTTTGCTCATCCACAAAAAAGCGTGCCTTGGTAAAAGCATCTAAATCACGTTGGCTGGGTTCGCGATAAAAACGGCCTTTTGAGGAACTGCAATAAACAGCTAATAGTCGCGCGGTATCAGCTCCTCCGTCTTTCTCGGACGCTTGCATACGCACACGCTTTCCGGGAACTGTGTAGCCACAAATCGGGCAGGTGGCTGAACCCCGACGAAGAGTTCCGTTTTCAAATGATTCTGGGCTCGAAGCCTTCGCGAGTTTGTAGGCAATAGTCTTCTTTGCGTGGGATATTTCAAGTCGCAGACCTGTTGCTGTAACTCCATGCTTCCCTAAAAGGAACGACCGAATCAGCGGCACTTCGGCCCCACATCCCGGTCCTTCGCATTGAATCGTCCGTGCCCAGAGATAGGCGATGGGTGTTGCACCGTCGGGGTCTTTCGGGTAGAACTCCGCCAGGTCCTTCTCGGCCTCTTTTTTGATCCACGTGCCCCATTTCCGGACTTCATCGGCAAGACGCTGACCGTATTTGGGAATGTATTCGAGAATGACCTTGTTGAGGAGGACGGGGATGGGATTGAGGTCACTGGCGAAGGCGTCTGCGCCCACACGCAAGGCTTCAAGGGGGATGGAACCGCCCCCGGCAAATGGGTCCACAACCAGCGGCCTGGTGCCTTGTGTTCCGCCCAGGGCTTCATGGGCGGACCGAGTGAGCGCCCGGCTGGTATCCAAGTATTCCTTGACGGTAGAATTATCCCAGTTGGCGAAATCGGCGACGAAATCCAGGAGCGCCTGACGGAGGAAAAGATTATCCTTCAACTTCTCCGGATTCTTCTGTATCTTTATAAACCGATTCAAACTCTCCTGGCTGGTCAGCAATTTAGCATGTTTTTCCGCCCATTCCCCCATCAGATTTCTCGCAGTCTTGCGGAAGGCGTCGGGACACAATGCATCCGCCGGGTCGGGCCAGAGGGACGCGCAGATCACCGCTCGGCAGGCAGCAAGGGGACGTCGTGCCCACCAAATGTGCAGGGTGGAGATGTGCCCATGACGGATGCTCTTCTCCCGCCTCGCATGGGCTGAGATCCGCTTGATCGGAAGATCAACCTCGATCAACCTCTTGGGGTACTGTTCCATCAAATGTTCTCCGATTGCAGAATAATCTCGGCACCCACCATGTAGTGCTCGACCTTGACAACAGGCTTCCACCCAAGCCTGGCCGGGTCGCGCACAATATAAATTTCTGGGGTAGCGGCACAATTGAAGATCACGTAGAGCCAATAGTCCTTCTTCAGGCGTTCAGCGGTCTTATATTCATTCGAGGTCAAGGCAACCTCGCCCACTCGCGCACGGCCCTTGACCTCGATAAAGCGCACTTCGATGGCGGTATCCGGATCTTCGGGATGGGGCTTCCGGGAAATCAGATCGAACCCGCGATTCTCCTTTTCCACG
>JAZDIW010000017.1:0-6389 GCA_043804575.1 bacterium | reverse complement strand
GTCGTATTCCTTGCCCTCTTGCCCGTCCACCACAACGAGGTGCATGTAGCCACGCTGTGCCCTGTACGCAAAGCGCTTACCGTCGGGACTGAAGATGGGAGTTCTTTGTTGAAATTTATCCAGTACCGAATCCAAATACGTGGCGTCGGAGCTGAAGATGGGATCACCTTCTCCAATCTCGTTGTATTCCTTACCTTCTTGTCCATCCACCACGACGAGCTGCTTGTCGCCACGCAGCGCCCTGTACGCCACGCGCTTGCCATCGGGACTGAACTCAAGGCTCAGTATTCCGATTTTGTCGTATTCCTTGCCTTCTTGTCCATCCACCACAACGACCTGCTTGTCGCGACGGCGAGCCACATACGCCACGCGCCTGCCGTCGGGACTTACGACGACGCTTTTCTCGATGATTCCTGGATCGATAGACCCCAAAGAGACTTCTCGCGTGACCAATTGGATTCTCTTCTCCTGCACCTGAGCAAAAGGTTGTTCGTACGGTATCGAGGCCGCCAGAGTGATGATTGTGAAAATCATGAATCGCTTTTTCATGGCTTTCTTCTTTTCCCTTGAAAATGAGCCGTCTTACATGAGGCGGACCAGGAGATTCGCCTCGGCGAAAGAAAGAGCGGACTGCCGTCCGGCGCTACTGCGCATCTCTTTCTTACATTCTTTCAATCACGCCCTTCATAATCGCCGTCAGTTTCGGTTCGGCTTCGTGGGCGATGCGCAGGATTTCGGGGATGTTCGCCGGCTTCAGGGAATCGGGGAAGCCTTCATCGGTGACGACGGACATGCCGAAGACTTCCATAGAGCCGTGGCGCGCGACGATGACTTCGGGCACGGTGGACATGCCGACGACATCGGCGCCAATCATGCGCATCATGCGATACTCGGAGCGCGTTTCGAGATTCGGCCCGGGCACGGCCAGAAAGATGCCCTTTTGCACGCGAATCTTCCTCTCCAGCGCGACTTCTTCTGCAAGCGCGATCAAACGATGTGAATAAGGCTCGCTCATGTCGGGAAAGCGCGGCCCAAGCTCGTCGTGATTCGGCCCAATCAGCGGATTGTCGCCGAGCAAATTGATATGGTCTTCGATAATCATCAGATCGCCCGCGCGATAGAGAGGATTCACGCAGCCGCACGCATTCGAGATAAAGAGCGTGTGGGCGCCGAGCGATTTCATCACGCGCACGGGAAAAGTGATTTCCTGCATCGAATAGCCTTCGTAGTAATGAAAGCGCCCTTGCATCGCCATCACTTGCTTTCCCGAAAGCGTTCCGAAATGCAATTTGCCCGCATGAAATTCCACCGTCGAGAGCGGGAAATTCGGAATTTCTTGATACGGGATGGTTCCCTCGATTTCAATATCATTCGCAAGACCCCCCAAGCCGGTGCCCAGAATGATTCCAACGGTCGGCTCTCTCTTGATACGCGAGCGAAGAAAATCTGATGTCTGTTTGATTTTATCCAGAAGATTGGTCATGGTGTGTCTTCTCTCAGCGGGGTTTCGTTTTCGAGCATGTCAATGAGTTCTTGCTGCGAATGGAGCAGGTAACGCAATCGTTTCAAATAGGTGTCGCGCTGGGCGGCTAGGCGCTCCAGTTCCATGCGCGCATCCGTCACATGCCGGTCGGCCTCGCGCTTGATTTGCTCCGCTTCGAGCCCGGCTTCGCGCAGAATGAGCTCTCGTTCATGGTCGGCATTCGCTCGCGCTTCCTCAAGGGATTTTTGCGTCATGAGCAGGCTTTCGCGCAGCGTCTGTTCCATTTGTTTGTAGGTCTCGAGCTGCGCTTCGAGCTTGAGTTTCTGCTGCAAAAGCGTGGCTCGCCCGCTTTCAAGCTCAGCAAATTCATCGGCGACTTTTTCAAGGAACGCGCGCACTTCCGCCGGATGGTAGCCGCGCAGCGCACGCGCGAATTCTTGCTTGGAAATGTCGAGAGGGGAGAGTCTCATGGATTACTCCTTGCCCCGAAAAGGGCGGTTCCCAATCGGATTTCGGTGGCACCTTCGGCAATCGCAATTTCGAAATCACCGCTCATGCCCATCGAAAGAACGGTTCCGTCGCACAGGCCGCCGGAGGTCAGATTGTCGAAGAGATTCTTCAAATTTCGGTAGGCCGTTTCGATTTGTGAGATGTCGTCCGTGAGAGGGCCGACGGTCATTAGCCCGCGCAATTTCAGACTTGGCAGGTCACGGATTCCGGCGGCCAAATCGGCGGCGGCCTCGAAAGTGACTCCATACTTCTGCGGCTCGCCCGAAGTGTTGACTTCAATCAGAATGTCCGCTACGCGCCCGAGTTCGCCACAGACGCGCCCGAGAGCTTCTGCCAATTCCAGGCTGTCCACCGCATCAATGCGGTCGAAAAGCTGCAACGCCTTGCGCACCTTGTTGCGCTGCAGGTGGCCGACGAGGTGAAATACCTCGGGCTCACCAGGGTCGAGCGGGCGTCTATCTTTCCATTTTTCAAGGGCTTCCTGGACGCGATTTTCTCCAAAATGACGAATGCCCAAGGCATAGGCTTTGCAGGCATTTTCCAGCGGGAAGGTCTTGGTGACGGCCACAAGGGTGATGTCCATCGCTTCGCGGCCAGCCTTTTCGGCGGCTTTCGCTATCCGATTTCGGATTTCCTCAAGCCGCTCTTGGAGAGCCCAATCCATCGGATTTTGCATCTTTGCATCTTGGCTTTTTGGGGAACTAAAAATATACGCTCTTTTCCGTAGAATCGCAAGCGCCGTCTTTCATAGTTGCTTATGTGTAACATACCCGTACAAGCCTATTTGCGTGGAGCTTGCGGCGGGAGATAGGAATGTCAATTGTCTCGTTTTTTTGTTGATTCTCAGGAAAAATATGAGTATCTTCCTATGTCACGGCCTGGCCGTAAGATTCATAAGAAAATAGCAGTTTCCAGCCAATTCGGAGGGCTGATAAGTGAATTTTTTTGCATGGCTGTATTGGAGGCAACCTATTAAAAATAAAGCGATTGTGTGGCGATTGGGTGCTTGTTTGCTCCTGCTTTCTCTGCTGGCTTGTGCCGGCTGTACGGCAAGCAAGGCGTCCTTGCCCTCCAATCGACCCTCGAAACCCGACACCACCCGAGAAATCAAAGCCACGCCTCTGCCTGGCTACGATTTCGCCACGGATCTGAGCGAGCGCGACAAGTGGGTGCGCGCCCGCCGGGCGTTCGGCAAGGCGCAGAAGGAGGAGAAGGCCGCTCACTTGGACAGCGCCGCTTTTTACTACGAACTCAGTCTCCAATACCTGACGGCGATTGATTTGGGCGCCATTGACATCTCGATGACGCATGTGCTGGCGATGCAGCGCAAGGTGCAGCAGCAATATGATACCTTCCTGGCGGGGCTGAAGGAATTACCGACCACCGCCGGGGCCCAGGCCGTTCTGATGGAAGTGGAGCCGTCTCCCGCGGGCGCGATGGAAGAGCCCCTAGAGGAGTCGAGCGACGCGATGGAAGACGACTTTGACACGATGGTGGTCCTGGACCCCACGATTCGACCCATCTCGGTGCTGCCGCCGATTCCGATCGTGCACAACGAGCATGTGACATCGGCGATTCGATTTTTCCAAGGGCGCGGACATAAGGTCATGCTGGATTGGATGACGAGGACCGCGGAAGTTTTTCCGCGAATTCGGCCCATTCTGCGTGAAGAGGGGGTGCCCGAGGAGCTCGTCTTCCTGTCGATGATTGAATCGGGCTTGAAGTATAAGGCCTATTCTCGCGCGAAGGCCTCGGGCCTTTGGCAATTCATCCCGAGCACGGGGCGCATCTATGGCCTGCATGTGAGTCGCCAGTATGACGAGCGGCGTCATGTGGAGAAAGCGACGCGTGCCGCGTGTCGGTATTTGCGCAAACTCTATAACCAATTCGGCGATTGGTATTTGGCGATGGCCGCCTACAATTGCGGCGAAATGCGTATTGAGCGAGAAACGCGCCGGCACAATACGCGCGACTTCTGGCATTTGAACCGTCTGCCGGCACAGACGCGCAACTATGTGCCCACCTATCTGGCGGCGCGACTCATCTGCGAGAATCCGCAAAAATACGGCTTTCCTCCGCTTCCCAAAGAACAGCCCTGGACTTGCCGGACCGTTTGGGTGAAGGGATTCTATTCGCTCGCAGAGATTGCGCGTGCGGCGAAAGTCTCCGAAGACGAGCTTGTCGCGATGAATCCGGAATTCCTGCATGGCATCACCTACTCGCCCCATGATTCCGTCATGGTTCGGCTGCCTTCCGGCTCTGCGCGAGATGTCGCGAAATCGCTGGCCGCAAAGCCGGCGGCGCGTCTGCCGGAGGTCGTCGAGCATCGAGTCCGTCGCGGAGAGAGCCTCTCCCTCATTGCCAAGAAATATCGAACGACGGTGACCGAAATCCTCGGCCTTCCGGACAACGCCTCGGTCAAACCGAAGAAACTTCGGCCCGGGCAAATTGTCTATATTCCCGCCGGGCCCAGCCCCCAGCAGGCCTCGGTGGTGCCGTCCCCGTCCGTGAAAGCGTCTCGGCCGGCGCCCGACAGTCGAATTACCTACACCGTTCAGCGCGGCCAGACTTTGGGCGAGATTGCGAGCCTTTTGGGCGTCTCCGTGGATGAGCTCTGTACATGGAATCGCATCCGCAATCGGAATGTCATCCATCCGGGGCAAAAGCTCGTCGTGCGGGTGCCGTCTCCCAGCTCGGAATCTCAGAGCCCGCAGAAATCCGTCCCCTCGTATCACACGGTTCGTCGTGGGGAGACACTTTGGAGAATCGCGCAGCGCTACGGTCGCCAAACCTCGGAGATTCTCGAATGGAACAGGCTGTCGAACGGCGACATCATTTATCCCGGGCAAAAGCTGCGCATCCAACCCGAATGAGCGCGAGCGTGATGAGCAGGTGGGTATCAGCCCCTTGCGCCGGCGGAAACCTCGCCTGTATGCAACTCGCCTGAGACATGGAATCTGGGGATGGAAGAGCCGGCATTCTGTCTGTGTTCCATTGATGTTCTCACCTGTTTTCTCGCTCAGGCACATCGCTGTGGGTGTGGAACGAGAGTAGGAAGTCAGACCGGTTGGGAGGAATCGTGAGATCAGGGCTTTGTCTGATTTTGGGTGGTCTGGTGGTTGCTTCCTCTGCCTTTGGGACGGCTTGGGTTGTTCTGGTTGGAAACAATTTTTTTGCGCCGAGCAATTTGATCATCGCTCAGGGCGACACGGTAATTTGGTCCAATATCGAAGGGACTCATAATGTCGTAGAGAACGGCGAGCCGCCGCTCTTCTCAAGTGGTGAACCCGCCCCCGCTCCGTGGGAATACTCGTTTGTGTTTGATGTTCCGCTGGGGACCTATGAGTACCGCTGTGAATTGCATTCCTCCCAAATGGTCGGTTCAGTCACCGTGGAAGAGTACGCCTATGCACCCGAGATCGAGTTCGATGAGTATCGCAGCGTACCCGAAGGGGCGACCGTCGGTCACGGATTCCAAATAGCCGTTGTGGCTGTTGACGGCAATCCGACCCTGATTGGGTTTTCCATCAGTATTGACGACACCGTAAGCTGGTCCGAGTGGTCAGAGTACTCGGTTTTCCTAATTGCGGATACGACCCTTGGTCTGTTTCCTGAAGGTACAGTTGTCATATCTAATGAAGGTCTCGAAGCAGGGGCACATACGATCTATGTTCGCGCTCGGGATTGGAGAACGGTCAGCCCGACTAGTTCCCGAACACTTACGGTTGCGGACGGCTTCCGACCAACGATGGATCCAAATGTTAGCGGCACATACGGCAACACCCCATTTTATCCAGATGGCTCAGCCTACCACGCAAGCAATGCGGATGCAGTGATAGTGATCCGGGCGAGGGCCTATGCGTATCATGGGCAAATCAATGCCTATCGCTACCAGGAGAGTCCGGGCATGTGGAGTGACTGGTTCTCGAGACCTCAGGTGAACATTAGTAATCTCCCTATTGGGGAACATACATTTCGGTTCATGGCTCGTGATGTTGCGGGCGCCTATAGTGACACGGTCGAGTTTTCCTTTCGCCTTGTCGAGCAGACTCTGACGGACAGTATTATCATCGTAGACGAGACGCGCGACGGCACGGGCGGCGCAGGTAGTCCGAGCGATGAGCAAGTGGACAATTTCTACGAAGCGATGGTGGGGGATCGCCCGCACCGTCAGATTGATTATGCCACTCATCAAATCGGTGGAACAAGCTACCTCTCGCCGTTCGATCTCCAGAACGCGGGTCTGGTTATCTATCATGCGGATGACAAGGCGAATTTCAACGTCGGTAACACTCGAGGTGTCTTGGCTGAGTACATGGATCACAGAGGCCGTGTTATCTTGAGCGGTTGGGACCTGCTGGCACCTTTCGGCTTTGCAGGCATGGATTCCGCCAGC
>JAZDIW010000016.1:0-2267 GCA_043804575.1 bacterium | reverse complement strand
CGGCTTTGCAGGCATGGATTCCGCCAGCTATGGCGATTCTGTGGAATTCTCCTCCGACACGCGGTTTCCCTTCCATTACCTCAGGCTTTGCTATGCTCTCCGAAGCAGCAGCATATATCCTCGCGTGGCTACGGGATTGAGCGGAGTCGCCGGTTTCCCGAGTGTCTCTATTGATCCGGCTAAGGTTCCAGCGTCGTGGAACGGCGCTTTGGACAAGTGCTGGGTATTTCAAGAGAGAAGCGATTGCATCGTGATTGGTGTGCTAACCGTATCGAATCCTGGACAGAATCCGCTTGAGGGTCGAACCGCTGCGCACTATTACTATTCTCCGGATTTCCGTGTGACTGTTTTTGGCATTCCGCTCTTCTTCTGCCATGAGAATGAGGCGCAGGCTCTCTTTGATGTGCTTTTGCCCACGATGCTGACAGCCGAGTCATTCCCCAATTCAGCGGCTCGGATTGACGAGTATGGATTGAACCAGAATTACCCGAATCCGTTTAATGCGATGACGGAGATTGCGTATGAGCTTCCGAAGGCAGGAAAAGCATCACTTCGAGTGTTTGATATCCTCGGTCGTGAGGTGGCGACGCTGGTGAATGGAGATATTGCGGCGGGATCACACCGAGTCATGTTTGACGGGAGTCGCCTGCCGTCCGGGATCTATTTCTACCGTCTTCAGATAGGGAATTTTGCATCCACGAAGAAAATGCTGCTATTGAAATAGAGTCTCGGGGACATCTGCGCCTCGCAAGCATTAGGGGAGAAACGGCCATGAAAGAGATTCGAGGAGCATTCATTTGGACCGGATTGGTCCTTGTGCTGAGTGTGTGCTCCCTCTCGGCTGTCCACGCAATGACGAAGGGAAGCGGCGGGAGTACGAGTCTTGACGATGTTGACCCCGACGCATGCAAAGCCATGATCATGCACGATGTCGGCAATGTGCGGATGACCCTTTCCAACTGGGGAGAACAGGGAAACCCGGATGGCGTGGTGGGTTTCAGAGGCTTCGAATTTCCGATCAATTCGGGCAACGATTTCCTCTTCTCTGCCGGAGTCTGGGTCGGAGCAATTGTGGGCGAGCGGCGACTCGTCTCGACAGGAACCGATGGGGACAATGGCACGAACGAATTCTGGCCAGTTCATATTGGAACCTATCCCCCGGAAAATGCAGGACCATCTTTTGGCGACTGGTATCTGACATCCAATTCCCTTGAAGAGTTCAATGGCCGATATTTCGTCCGTGGCGGGATGGGTCGAGATGATGATGGGGATTGGAATTTCAGCGATGATCTGAACGGAGACGGTGCTCCCTCCTCCAATTGCGATGGAGGGCGGGGTTTTATCGGGTTCGATGACGATGCCGATGGATTCATTGACGAAGAAGCAACCGACGGAATGGACAATGACGGTGATGGGCAAGCTGACGAAGATACATACAACGGCGATGCCAACGGTGACGGCAACTGCAGCTACGATCCCGAACCGCACATGGACGAAGATCCTGTGGGCGACATCTCATCCGATTATCTGGATAATGATTTTGACGGTCTGGTGGATCTTGCTGACCCTGATCTCGACGGCGACCAAAATCCGGGAAGTCTGGACGATGACAACGACGGACTTCTGGATGAGGACGGGGCTGCGCGCAGTTCGCAGGAGTATTTTTGTGTGTATCAAGATGACATTCAGGGACAGTATGTTGGCAATCCGGATGCCGATGGGCATACGCCTCTGGGTATCGAGGTTACCCAGCGCTCTTATGCCTGGCCTCAGGCACTGCCGCGAGATGTTATCCTCGTAGAGTACCGAGTTCGCAATGTCGGCACATTCACCCTTGAAAGCGTCTATTTGGCGCTCTTTGCCGATCCCGATATCGGCGCTGCAGGAGAGGGGGGTGACGCATCGTCCCTCGATGATTTCAACTATTACGACGCTGAGCATCACATGATGGTCCAATACGATAACCCGATCGATGACGATGGCTGGGGACCCGGAGCGCTGGGGATCCAAGTAGTTCAGCCGCCGATTCCATGGGAAAACATGCGTTTCACATTTGTCAACTTCGAACGCGTCGCCGGCGGCGATCCGGAAACTAATGTTGACAAATACAATATGATCTCATCAGGTTCAATCTTCCCACCCACTCCTCAATTCGGCGATTGGCGCATGCTCATGGGTTTTGGTTCCGAGAATGGCGACCTCTCTCTTGCTCCCGGAGAGGAACTCTCCTTCACTGTGGCATTCATCGCGGGGACGGATACAGCGAA
>JAZDIW010000015.1:0-3844 GCA_043804575.1 bacterium | reverse complement strand
AACAACCTGCTCCGGGGAATTGAAATTGGCAAGGACCGCAACTCCGTCGCTTTCCGCCTGACGACAGATACTCTCCACGGCGTCTTTGTCCAGACCCACAATCGCCGCCATCGTTCCCGGATTCTGTTCACCGGCCCGCTGCATACCTTCTGCTCGCACTTTGACAAGCTCCAAACCTGTCTCAAAAGAGAAGGCACCGGCGGCATTCAGAGCGGAATATTCCCCAAGGCTATGACCTGCGGCAAAATCCGGTTTGATCCCGTGCCCTGCCAATAGGACAGCGACAGCGCAGGAATGCACATAGAGAGCCGGCTGAGTGATGCGAGTTTTCCTCAGCTCCTCCTCAGGGCCATGAAAAGAAATTCCTGCAAGATCAAAGCCCAAGATTTCCCCGGCATCTTGATAGAGCCGGCGGACTTGTGGAAACGCCTCCGCAAGATCCTTTCCCATTCCGACAACCTGAGAGCCCTGCCCGTGAAAAAGAAAGACACGCTTCATAGGTTTCCAAGACTTGAGTTAAGAAAGGACCACCGAAAAAGGCACGAAGACTCAGAAGCGAATGACCGCGCTCCCCCAAGTGAATCCGCCGCCAAAACGACGGCCAAAATGGTCTGTCCAGCCTTGAGCCGCCCGGTTCGTCTCGCCTCATCAATCGCGAGCGGCACGGACGCGGCGGAAGTATTTCCATATTTGTCAATATTGATGAAGACTCGTTCGCGAGGAAAATTCAATCGTTCCGCAGTTGCCTCAATGATTCGGATATTGGCCTGATGAGTAATGAGCCAGTCAATGTCGTCCGGCTGCAACTGCGCCAGCTCGAGCGCTTTCAGCGATGCGCGATACATGGTGCGCACGGCATGTTTAAAAACCTCATTTCCTGACATGCGCAAGAAATGCTCGCCCTTGCGAATGGATTCTTCATTCAAGTATCTGCCGTTTCCGCCTCCCTTGCAGTAGAGAAGATCTGCCAAGTCTCCATTCGAGCCGATATGCACCGAAAGCACACCTTGGTCATTATCGGAGGCTTCAACCACGGCGGCCGCGGCGGCATCTCCGAAAAGCACGCAGGTGCTGCGATCCGCCCAGTCTGTAATGGATGTCAGCATCTCCCCGCCCATGACAAGGGCTTTGCGAATGCGGCCCGAAGCAATGAGAGCATCGGCATGGAACAGGGCATAGAGCCAGCCCGAGCAGGTTGCCGATATGTCCATGGCATAGGCGTTCATGGCTCGCAACTCGGACTGCACAAGGACCGATGTCGCCGGAAAACGGAAGTCGCCGGTGACCGTTCCCAAGAAAATAGCATCGAGCTCGCCTGCTTCGGTCTGAGCATCCTCCAAGGCTCGCCGGGCCGCCTTCACGCAATAATCCGTCAGTTTCTCGCCGATCTTGATGATTCGGCGTTCCTTGATCCCGGTACGGCTGGTAATCCATTCATCGGAGGTATCTACGAGCCGCTCAAGGTCACAATTACTCAGAATCCGGTCAGGAACCGCGCTGCCCATGCCAAGAATGCGGCAACGCCGATTGGGCTCTCGCAAGAAATTCCTCTTCCTTTAGTCCGTCTCTCGGCTGTGACGCTCTCGCCATTCCTGGTAGCCGTGCAAGCGGGCAATTCCTCGACTGAAAAGCCCCGCATGATATTGCTCCACATCTTCCCGAATGGCCTGAGGGATCTTCCGCTCCACCATCAGGACCGCTTCGCGAATGGCGTTTTTCATCGCTCGAGCCGGGGAACGCCCGTGACAGATAATGGAGATTCCATTGAGTCCAAGAAGCGGTACACCTCCATGCTCGGCGTAATCAAAATCCTTCTGAAATCCCCGCAAGACCTCCTTCAACTTTTCGCTTGCAGGCTCCCCTTGTAAGACTCCCTGAAAACGACCCGCGAGAAGTTCGTAGATCGTCTCGGCGAATTTCAAAAGGATATTCCCAACGAAACCGTCGCAGACAATGACATCCGCCGCCCCTCTGAAGATGTCTCGACCTTCGACATTTCCGACGAAATGGAGATCGCTGCGCTCGAGGAGGTAATGAGCCGACAGAGCCAACCGGTCGCCTTTCGTCTTTTCCTCACCGATATTGAGGAGCCCCACGCGCGCCGGCTTGCGCTCGAAGAAGTGCTCGACGAAGATCGCCCCCATGGCGGCGAACTGGAGCATGTGGTGCGGTTTGCAGTCCATATTGGCTCCCACATCGAGAAGAAGTGCTATGCCGTTCTCCGTGGGGAAATAGGATCCGATTGTGGGCCGACGGACGCCTTCAATCCGGCCCAGCATCATCAGGCTCGCCGCCACCTGCACACCCGTGTGCCCGGCTGAAACCACCGCGTCGGCCTCGCCATCCCGGTGAAGCTCGATGGCTCGAAGCAGCGAGCTGTCCCGATTTTCTCTCAGCGCCTGGACGGGGCGCTCGGTCATTCTGACGACCTTGGAAGCGGGAACGATCGAGATTCGAGATGCCGGATAGTCATGCCGAGACAGCTCGGACGCGAGCACCTCCTTCTCGCCCACCAACAGCACCTGCAGGTCCTCTCGAAGCTCCCGCACAGCCGCGACGGCCCCTTCCACCGTAGAGTGAGGAGCGAAATCCCCGCCCATCGCATCCAGGGCTACTTTCACTGTTCCTACCTCGAAAGGAATGCGCCGTGGAACTTAGGTCTTGGGTTGAAAAACGAAGCGGCCATTGTAGTAACCGCATTTGGGACAGGCGCGATGAGGTTGCTTGGTTGCTCCGCAATGGGAACACGATGTTTTCGCAGGCATTCGCAGTGCTTGGTGAGCACGCCTGCGATCGCGCCGTCCTTTCCCTGTTCGTCTCTTTGGGAGTGCCATAAAAAAACCGAATTCCTATCTATATCGCAAGTTCTTTGCCGTGACAGCCGCAATCGCCCTCGTTCAGGTTCTGACCGCATCGGGGACACAATCCCTTGCAGTCATCATGACACAAGGATTTTGTGGGTAGACTCAGCATCAGGATATCCCGCAGATCCCCGGATAAGTCAATGTCCTGAGTATCCGGCGAGATATATTGAAGTTCATCTTCCTTCAGCTTTTCTCGCCCCGGCAGCGAGCTCAGTACAAACACTAATTTTCCCTCCGCGCTCAAAAGATTGTCGAAGTCTGTCAAACAGCGATCACAAACTTGGTGAATCTGAGTGCTGACTTGACAATCCAAACGCAGATAGGGGTCATGCCGATCCAACTGAATTTGAACATCAATCGGGTCCGGAAAAAGAGAGATGTCCAATTCCATCTCGGTGGGAGTGAGTACTTCCGACAAGACATGGTGTCCCCGAGAGTAGGAAGGCAAGTGTAGTTTCATAACAGACGGGCAAGAGTGAACTCAATCGAAACAATGGGCATCCATGTTATTGCGGCGCATCCGGCTTCTCCGCCTTCGCATCCGCCGGGGTTTCCTCGGCTTCCTTTCCCCGCCTTTCTTTCTCCGCCAGGTAGTTCAGCTTCAAATTGGCGACAACGGCCTCCAGATGGCGATCTTCTTCCTCCGCCAAGTTCCCCTTGGTGCGCGATTTGAGCATATCCAGCATATCAATCGCGAACGCGGCGGCCTCGAGCTCCACGATGCAGTGTCCATCGGGACCCGGCAGCTTTCCCAGCCCCACCAGACAGGCGCTCTCAAAGCTGTGTATCAGATGAAGAAAGAGAATCTTCTCTCTTGTCTGAACTTCCATATCCTGTCTCTCCAGGCGTTGGACTTGGAATCCTTTCCTGGCCGCTCAATACGGGCCGCGCGGCAATAGGAATATGCCGCGCGCTTATCTTCTTTCGCTCCGTGTTCTTTCGTAAAGAAGGATAGCCGTCGGGGGCTCCGCTCACTGCGG
>JAZDIW010000014.1:0-17936 GCA_043804575.1 bacterium | reverse complement strand
CTGAACCAATTTCCTTATAATCAAAAGGATACAAGAGCCCGCAGCAACGCCGACAACTGGCTGATTTTCTCGGCATGTGAATTGCGCCCCAAGACGACGGATTTCCTACTTACGAATTCAGGCAGGCTGCTGCCATAAGACAACAGTCGAAATGATAGTCTTTTGAACAAATCCAATTTTCGAAATTGGCAAAGAAAGGGCAAAAATGAGAACCAGACTGATTCTTTCAGGCATCGTGTGGGCGGCCATTATCACCCTTGTGGTCCCACAGGCATCGGCCCAAAGCTTCTCGGCGATTATCGAGAAGCTTGACCAGCTTGAAGCCCGGCTTAATCAGCTCGAGAAGGTCCAGAAAAAGGATATCCAAGAGCTGCAGAATTTACTCTCGCAAGTGCAACCGGGTGGCTCGGGTCAGGATATGTCCGGCCTGAGCAAATCCATAGGCGAGATGGAGACTTCCGTAAGCACGCTTCAGTCGAAACTCAGCCAGCTCTCCCAAGATGTCGAACAGCTCAAGACGACCTCCTATTCTTGGGATGCGGAATCGGTGAATTCCATGGCTGTGCAGCTTCGTGAGCTCATCGCCGAATTACGAACAACCCTCGCAAGCACGTCTGCATCACCACAGTCATCCCAATCAAAGCTGACTTCTGCCGAGCCTATGATTGCGTCGCGTCAGGGCGCTGTGTACATCGGCGAAGAGAAACCGAAGAGTGGCACCGAGCCTTTGCTCACTTCTCGAAGCGAGCCAGCACCAACTGCACAAGAGAAGCTTGGCAAACCGGCCGAGACCCCACCCCCTGCCGAATCGTCGGCCAAGTTGAAAGTTCCATCCATGAAGGTCTATGGATTCGTTCGACTCGAAGCCATCTATGACAACACGGAAGTCGCCAAGGGGGATTGGCTCCTCTATGCCAACAAGGGCGGCAGTCCACAACTGGACCAGAGTGTCATGACCATGACGGCTCGCCATTCGCGTTTGGGCGTGGAAATCGGAGGACCACCCGTTGGCATCAATGGAAAGACCAAGGGAGTGGTCGAAGTGGATTTTGCCGGCGGATTTCCCAATTCAACGACGGCCGCTCGGCAACCCCAATTGCGCCTGCGAGTGGCTTGGGTGGAACTTAGCTACCCCACGTGGGAAGCTCGTTTCGGACAGGACTGGGCGCTGATAGCAACGCCGCACCCCAATACGACAAGCTTTGTCGTCGGTGCGGGCATGGGGAATCTCTGGCAGCATATTCCTCAAATGTGCTTCACGGTGAAACCGAATCCCGTCAAATTGTCCCTGAGTATCAACCGTCCCATGGCAGGCAATACGAAATACGAGGGATATTCAGCGGGCGATCTTGATCCGATTGATGACGGCGAACGGAGTGCACTGCCTTGGATCATGGGAAAATGCGGACTCAAATTGAAACCCGCGACATTTTCGGTCTCCGGACACTATGGCATCGAGCAAATCAACGACCTTTCCGCCAAGCCCCATGACCTTCCGTCCTACTCGGTGAATGCCGATATCCAAACGGCGGTGGGACCCGTCGCATTTACGGCGCGCAGCTTCTATGGCGCGAATCTCAACACCTTCTCCGGCGGTATTTTTCAGGGATACACGTCGGATTCCTCTTCCGTTTCCAACATCGCTTCTCTGGGCGGCTGGGCGCAAGCGGTGTACACGATCTCGAAATCGTGGGCCGCTACTCTGGGCACGGGGATGGATGATCCTCGTGACAAGGACCTCAAAACGGGGATGCGCTCCCGCAATGATTGGGTTTTCGGCAATGTCGCCTTCAACATCCAGAAAACGATTATCTTCATGTTGGAGACCGAGTACCTGAAGACCTCCTACCTTGGGGGCCAGGCGGGAGAGAATGTCCGAACGCATTTCGTGACCTACTTCAAATTCTAAACAACAAATTCTCATAGAGAATAAACAGTCACTACGGAGGCATTCCATGAAACTCTCGGCAAAATCAAGAATTATCAGCTTGGCCGTCGCCGCGGCACTCTTTCCCGTGTTGGTCATCACCATTATCACGGTCGTGCAGAAGGCCAAGGTTGTCGCTGAGCTCCAACACGAAATGGATCGATTGGGCCACCAGTCGATCTCTCAGATTGCTTTGGACGCCTATCGAATGTGCGAGTCCGCCAATGCCGTTCTGCAAAAAAAGGTGGACGCAGATCTGAATGTTGCCCGAAGCATTCTGGCACGCGAGGGCGAGCCGAAATGGCTCCCCCAAACCATTTCATGGCAGGCAACGAATCAGTTCAGCAAAGCGACTACATCTGCCACACTGCCAAGAATGGCTCTTGGAAGAGTGTGGTTTGAAAAGAACACAGACCTATCCGTGCCCTCCCCGGTTGTGGATGAGGTGACTCGACTTGCTGGAACCACTTGCACAATCTTCCAACGCATGAACGAGCAAGGGGATATGCTGCGAGTGGCAACGAGTGTCAAGAAAGCGGATAACACCCGAGCTGTCGGAACCTATATTCCCGCCGTGGAACCGGACGGGAATCCCAATCCGGTCGTCTCCGCTCTTCTTAAAGGAGAGACATATCGGGGACGCGCCTTTGTGGTAAATGCCTGGTACCTTACGGCGTACGAGCCAATCAGGGATAAGCAAGGCAAGGTTATCGGCGCTCTCTATGTCGGCGTGCCGCTAAAGGACGGCGCCACGGCTGTGCGCGCAGGAATCATGGATATTAAGGTTGGCGATGCGGGATATGTCTATGTCTTGGGTGGCAAGGGAGACCAGCGCGGACACTATGTTATCTCCAAGGATGGACAGCGCGATGGCGAGAATATTTGGGAGGCGAAAGACTCCGATGGCAACCTGTTCATTCAATCCATTGTGAACAAGGGTGTCGCCTTGAAACCGGGGCAAGTAGAGTTTGAAAGGTATCCGTGGAAAAACAAGGATGAAACCAAGGCCAGGATGAAACTTGCTGGCATTACCTACTACGAACCCTGGGACTGGGTGATTGGAGCTGGTCTGTATGAAGACGAATTCACCTCCGCTGCAAGCACGAGAATCGAAGCGAACTTGGCGAGCATGCTCTGGTGGTCGCTAATTAGCGGATTCATCTTTTTAGGATTGGCCATTTGCGCGGCCTTCTGGCTTGGCGGTGGTATTGGAAGAGCCTTGGAACGGGCCATCCAGGCCTTGAGCGAGAGCACGGAGCAAGTAGCGTCGGCCGCCGGTCAAGTGTCGTCATCCAGTCAGTCCCTGGCGGAAGGAGCCAGCGAACAGGCTTCCTCGGTCGAGGAGACCAGTGCAAGTCTCGAAGAGATGTCAGGACTCACTCGGCAGAGCGCCGACAACGCCAAGTCCGCCGCTCAGCTCATGACCGAAGCTAAGCGTCTGGTGGACAAGGCCGCCGCGAGTGCAACGGACATGAATAAGGCGATGAAGGAAATCAAATCCTCCTCTGACCAGACTTCAAAGATCGTGAAGACCATCGACGAAATTGCCTTTCAGACGAACTTGCTGGCTCTCAACGCGGCCGTCGAAGCGGCCCGCGCCGGCGAAGCGGGTAAGGGCTTTGCGGTGGTGGCCGAAGAAGTCCGGAATCTGGCCATGCGGAGTGCCGAAGCCGCTAAGAATACAAGCTCTCTTATCGAAGACACCGTGACTCGCATCACCGGAGGGGTTCAGGTAGTCGCCGGACTGAAATCGTCTCTTGACGAAGTGACCGCCTCGTCATCGAAGGTGTCCTGCCTGGTTGCCGAGATTGCAGCGGCCACGGAAGAACAAGCTCAGGGCGTTGAGCAAGTGAATGCGGCGGTCGGACAGATGGATAAGGTGACGCAGCAGACGGCGGCCAATGCGGAGGAAAGCGCCGCGGCTGCACAGGAATTGGCCGGACAAGCGAACACAATGCGTGAATCGATCCAGGACCTTGCCGAATTGGTCGGAGGCGCCTCAGCAAACATGGCCTATGCGCAAGCATCGGAGTATCACGCGACATCCGAGTCATCCTATGCCGCCGCACCAAAGAAATACTCTCGCAAGCCGGCCTATAATCGGAAAGCAATGCCTCAGACGAGATCATCCGAATCGTCCGGCGAAAAGGATACAAAGACATACTAAGACAGAATTGGGAGCGCCGAATATCGGCGCTCCCTATCCGTCTTATGCCGGAGAGGCAAAGAGGGCACGGCTTCAGAGAGCTCGCAAGAGCACGCTATGGAATTCAATAAGTGAAGAATAGGAAAGGAGAAAGACCATGAGTGTCCAAACGACACAGCAGAAGAGCGAAGCGACGGCTGCCGAAGACCGCCGGGCCGGGAAATACCTGACTTTCTTCTTGGGCGATGAGGAATATGGCCTGGAAATCCTCAAGGTGAAGGAAATCATCGGGATGATGCGAGTCACTGCTGTTCCACGCATGCCGGGCTATGTCAAGGGCGTCATCAACCTGAGAGGCAAGGTGATTCCTGTGGTGGATCTGCGCTCGAAATTCGGCATGCCCGAGGCCGAGTATACCTGGGAAACCTGCATCATTGTCGTGGATGTCCTTGGGAGTCTGATAGGAATTGTCGTAGATCGCGTCTCGGAAGTGCTGGATATCCACGGTGAAGACATCGAGGATCCCCCCAATGTGGGAGCGAGCGTGGACACAAGCTTCGTTCTCGGCATGGGCAAGACAAAGGGCAATGTATCCATCCTTCTCGATATAGACAAGGTACTGTCTGATGCAGACTACATGGAATTGTTGAACGCTGCTGCCTCAGAGAATCCTTAGATTTCGCTTAATTCACTAATCCTTGGAGACTAACCTATCGGAATAGGAGAAGGAGATACATACATGAACAGAAGCTATCTTACCATTGGCAAGCGCATTGGAATTGTGTCCGGTGCCCTGCTGCTCTTCCTCACCATCGCTATCATCTGGGGGTGGGCCGGACTTGGGCAAATCGCCTATCAGATCCAACAGAACTCGAGTTCCAACGCCCAGGCAGCCGACCAGGTGTTGAACTGCGTATCCGGTGTGAAACGAGCACTGACAGCTTTTGGTATCATCGCTCTGGCCATTGGAATCACTATGACCCTGCTGGTAACGGGCAACATCAGCCGAGTGATGATGTCCGTCATTGCGCCCGCCAGCGGAGTTGCTGATCAGGTCGCCGCGGTCGCTGGCCAAGTGTCGGCATCTGGCAAATCCTTGGCTGAAGGGGCCGGTGAGCAGGCGGCATCTGTTGAGGAAACGAGCTCAAGTTTGGAAGAGATGTCCTCGCTGACGAGGCAAAATGCGGACAACGCCAAGTCAGCGGCAGGCCTGATGGCCGAAACAAAAACTCGGGTGGATAAGGCCGCCAGCAGTGCTGCCGATATGGACAAGGCCATGAAGGAGATCAAGTCCTCTTCTGACCAGACTTCCAAGATCGTCAAAACGATTGACGAGATTGCCTTCCAAACGAACTTGCTGGCGCTCAATGCCGCGGTGGAGGCCGCCCGTGCCGGGGAAGCGGGCAAGGGCTTTGCTGTCGTGGCGGAAGAAGTTCGCAATCTGGCCATGCGAAGTGCCGAAGCGGCCAAGAACACCAGTGCTCTGATCGAAGACACGGTCAACCGCATCAGCAGCGGCGTTCAAACGGTCGAAGGACTAAAGACCGCCCTGGATGAAGTGACCGGCTCGACAACCAAAGTGGCAAGTCTGGTCACCGAGATTGCGGCGGCATCGGACGAGCAAGCTCAAGGTGTGGAACAGGTCAATATGGCCATCAATCAGATGGACAAAGTGACGCAGCGCAATGCGGCAAATGCGGAGGAGAGTGCATCCGCCTCCGAGGAATTGGCGGGACAGGCGGATATGATGCGTGAATCGCTGAAGGACCTTTTTGCTTTGGTGAAGGGCGCCAACGCGATCACACAGACTTATCAGTCGCATGTGCGCGCGCCGTATCGAACGATTCAACCGGCTGCCGTCAAAGCACCCACGAACAAAGCAACCCCTCTGAAAAAAATCCCTCCGAAACCGAAACAGGTGATCCCGCTGGATGCCAAGGAGGCAAGCGAATTCTGATGGAGAATATGGGGAGCGCCCAGGTCCAGGCGCTCCCTTTTCTCCTCTTGCCATGCTTCCAGCGTTGAATTGAGAAATCCATTCGGAGAAGAGGAGGTGCTTTGCCTCGGCTGTCTTCTTCAGGATGTGCCGGATTGGGCACAGGAGCCAGAGAAAACAGAATGGGATTCCTATGAGCTTACATAGAATCTCCTGTCTTTTCACACCGTAGAATACGAAATGGAAAAGATACCTATGGAACCGAGCGAACACTTTCATCAACGGATCGAATCCATTGCCACGGAACTTGTTCTTTTGGATTCTTCCGATCCGCGAGCCTGCACCCAAGTCTATGACATGTTGGAGAGTCTGGGAGAGGAGCCCTCCGCCACGGATCGGATACGCAGACTTGCCAAGCAAGCCGCCGAAATCGCGCGCAGACTTGTCTTCGGGGAGTACAACCCTCCGGAGACGGGCACCAAGGAACTCGAGGATCTCATCTCCTTGATGCAAACGCTGGAAGAGGATGGCGAAATCCATGACTCGAATGTAGGTGAAGAAACGGAAGCGTCGGCCTCAGAAAGCGCGAGACAGCAACTCTTGGAGGAGTTCCTCGGCAGACAAAAGGGCGCACTCGACCGCTTTGAGAAGAAATTGCAGGAGCTGGGTCAAGGGAATCCCACTGCCCTTGCAACCCTTCTGCATATCATAGCGACATGGCTGGAAGAATCCGCGCTGCTTGATTTGCCGGAGATTATGGCCTACTTGCAAGGGATTCAAGCCCAGGTTCTGCAGGCAATGGAAAATGATCCTCTTGGACCCGTTGAAATGCTGCGACATGTCCAGTCGGACATGGGCGAGCTTCTCTCGCGATTGAAAATCCCGGAGGAGTTCAGGTCTGCCTCCGAGGCAGACTCCGCTCAAGAGGTGAAGGCAACAGCACAACCCTCCTCCCTGGATCTCGGTCAGGCCGATAGCCCGACAGAGGCCCCACCCTCCGCGTCACCGGCAGGAGCGGACCGGCAGCGCCTGACACTTCCATCCGATATCGACACCACTCTTGCTTCGGAGTTCCAAACGGAGGCACTGGAGCATATCCAGAATGCGGAGGTCGCCCTCTTGAATCTGGAATCGAATCCCGAGGATAAGGAATCCGTCAATATTGTCTTTCGGGCTTTCCATACCATCAAGGGCGTGGCGAGTTTTCTCGGCCTGGAGTATCTGATGAATCTGGCTCATAGCGCCGAGACTCTCCTGGACCATGTGCGCAAAGGAAAACTTGCTCTGGCCGAAGTCTATGCGGACTTGGCCTTCGAGGCCCTCGATGGATTGAAATCTCTCATCGAGGATCTGCAGAATTCCATCGCCCGCGGCCACGCGATTCCTTTCCCGAATTATGAGCACCTGTTGCATAATCTGGATCACTATGAGCAGATGTCGACGAGCGAGGCACAGCCCCTTGTCGGGGAGACGGCGCGCCTGGGAGAAATCCTTGTGGAATCCGGAGCCACGTCTCTGAAGGCCGTGGAGGAAGCGGCCAATCAGCAAGTGCTGGGCGAGCGGAGACCGCTGGGCGAAATTCTGGTACGAGAGGGGAGTGCCAGCGCCAAGGATGTCGCCAAGGCCTTGCACAAGCAGAAGACTCAGGCGGTTTCTATGGCCTTAGCGACTCAGGAAACGGAAGGCACCGTCAAGATGAGCACGACTCGTCTTGACAGCCTGGTCAATATGGTCGGGGAACTTGTCATTGCTCAAGCGATGGTCAATCAGGATGAGCTTGTCCGGTCAAGCGCCAGTCAGAATCTGAACCGAAAAGTGACGCAGCTGTCGAAAATCAGCCGTTCCCTGCAAGAGCTGGCGCTCTCGATGCGCATGGTAAGCGTGAAGGCTACTTTTCAGAAAGTGGCACGTCAAGTGCGGGATCTGGCTCGCAAATCCGGCAAAGAGATTGTCCTGACCCTCGAAGGCGAAGAGACCGAACTGGATCGCAACATGGTCGAAGTCATTGCGGATCCCCTCATTCACCTCATTCGCAACGCGGTGGATCACGGCATCGAATCGCCGGAGGAGCGGCAACGACTTGGCAAGCCCGCGGCGGGTCAAATCCTGCTTCGAGCCATGCACGAGGGAGGTGGCGTCGTCATTAGCCTGCAGGATGACGGCCGCGGACTGGATTTGGAAAGAATCCGCCGGAAGGCCATCGAGAGAGGGCTTGTCCCGGCCGACGCTGTGCTTTCCGAGGCGGAAATCCATCGCCTTATCTTTCAGCCTGGTTTTTCGACGGCGGAGCTGGTGACGGATGTGTCGGGTCGCGGCGTAGGGATGGATGTCGTACGCTCCAATATTGAAAAATTGCGCGGCAAAGTGGAAATCCAATCGACTCCGCAAGAGGGGGCGATCTTCACCCTGCGACTTCCGTTGACCCTGGCCATTATTGACGGAATGGTCGTCCGAGTAGGCCGTGGGCACTATATCATCCCTACCATCATGATTACGGAGAGCCTCCGACCTTCGAGGGATAGCATTATTTCTGTGACGCAGAAGGGGGAAGCGATTCTTTTGCGGGGAAACCTCATTCCCCTTTACCGTCTCTATCATCTCTTCGGCGTTTCGGACGCCATCCGGAATCCCGAGGAAGCCATTTTGGTCGTTGCAGAAAGCAATGCCAAGCGGTGTGCTCTCATGGTGGACGACATTGTGGATCAGCAGCAAGTTGTCATCAAAAACCTGGGCGCGATGTTTGGACGGGTTCAAGGCGTGTCGGGGGGAACCATCATGGGAGACGGCCTGGTTTCCCTGATTCTTGATATCGAAGGCGTCATGTCGGCTGCGACCAGCAGTTCGTGAAGATTTGGAGCGGCTTGTTGTGAATCGCATTCTGCCAATGAGAACAAGACTCGGTCGAGTGGTTAAATGATAGAGGACAGATCAAAGGAAACGGATTCGCGTCCTATCCCCATGTGAGGAATAGCCATGCCCTTTGTGGCCCCATCCCCCATCCGAGAGATCACTATCAAACCGCGGGATTTTAAAACCCTCTGCAATCTCGTTCATGATCTTGCGGGCATCAAATTGCATGAGGGAAAAGAAGGATTGGTCCGCGCGCGACTGAGCAAACGCATGAGAATCCTGGGCATCTATGACCTGGGAGACTATCTTCACTATGTCGAAGTGGATTCCTCGCAGACGGAACTTATGACCATGGTGAATGCTCTCTCGACCAACTTCACCAGCTTCTTCCGGGAGAAGAGTCACTTTGATTTCTTGAAGAATACGATCCTGCCGCAGATCGTCTCGAGGGCCGCGCGCGCCGGGCACTACTCGCTGAGAGCTTGGTCAGCCGGATGCGCCACGGGAGAAGAGCCCTATAGTCTGGCCATCATTCTGCGGGAGAGTCTGCCGACTTGGCGTCTGCTGGATCCCAAAATCCTGGCCACAGATATTTCGACGCGGGCACTCGAGATCGCCAAGGCAGGAATCTACTCACAGGAACGCATTCAGCCCGTTCCTCCTTCGCTGCGACAACGCCATTTCGAACTCGATGGAGACGATGGGCGCAAGTTCTTCACCGTAAATGACAAGCTGAAATCGTGTGTGTCGTTCCAGCGGCTCAATCTCATGGAGCCCTGGGCCATCCGAGGTCCTTTCGACTTCATTTTCTGTCGCAATACGATGATCTACTTCGATAAGCCGACGCAGGAAAGACTCGTAAACCGCTTCTATGATTACCTTAGGAACGAAGGATACCTGATTATCGGTCACTCGGAGAGCTTAACCGGCATCACTCACCGGTTCGAGTACGAAAAGCCGACAATCTACCGAAAAACATGAAAAACTGAAGTCAAACTCTATGCGCCATGTTGTTGGAGTCGCGGACATGAAGCTCGCGACCACCATTGGAGATATCATCGTCACGCATGCTTTGGGGTCTTGCATTGGTGTAGCCATTTACGATCCGGTCGCCCATGTAGGAGGAATCCTTCATTATATGCTGCCGGACTCCTCGGTGAATCCCGAGAAGGCAACCAAGAATCCTTCGATATTCGCCGATACAGGTATTCCGCTCTTCTTCAAGATGGCGTATGATTTGGGCGCGGCAAAATCTCGACTGGTGGTCAAGATTGCGGGAGGGGCACAGCTCTTGGATCCCAAGGAGTTTTTCGCCATTGGGAAACGAAATCACATGGCCTTGCGCAAGATTCTGTGGAAAAACGGTGTCATGATTTCGGCGGAGGATGTCGGAGGCACCCTGTCAAGAACATTGTTTCTCGAAATCGGAGATGGCAGGATCTGGATTCAGATAGCCGGCAAGGAGAAACCATTATGATTCCTCTCGCATTGCTCCAGAGCGACATTGAGCGGCTGTTCCCCCTCCCTGTTTCCCTGCCCAAATTGGCCTGTGCCTTGGCCGATCCCATGGGAAATCTGCGCCAAATCGTGTATATCATCCAATATGACACCGCCCTGACGGCGAATGTGATTCGAATGGCCAATTCAGCAGCTTTCGCTCCCGTGAATCCGATTCTCACGGTGAACGACGCCGTCATGCGCTTGGGAACCGGCCGAATTCTGGAATTGGCCATGGGAAATCAAGTGAAGGGGATCTTGACGGCATCCTGTCCCGGCTATGAGCTGACCGAAAAGGAACTCTGGCGCCACTCGGTCGCGGCGGCCCTCGGAGCGGACCTCCTGACCCGGTTTGCATCCAAGCAGATTCCTCCGGTCGCCTTTACGGCGGCACTTCTTCATGATATTGGCAAGCTCATCATCTCCCGCCAAATCAAACGCGAGTGGCGCCTGCAAATCGCCGACTTGGTCGAGGCCAAGGGTGTGCCCTTCATCGAAGCCGAACGAATGATTCTGGGGGTGACCCATGCCGAAGTTGGCGGAGCCGTAGCCAAGCGTTGGTCTTTCCCAAAGGTCCTTGCGGACTGCATCGCGCTGCACCATGAGCCGGACTCGGAAGGGAATTCATCGGTGGCGCTCGATGCCGTTCATATCGGAAATGTCGTGGCGAAGACCTTGGCTGTGGGCATGGGTAGCGAGCAGATGAACATGGTGGCCTGCGCCAGTGCGGCGCGTCGGCTCGGACTGACGCCGGAGAAATTCGAAGCACTCTGTGCCAATGTGCTGGAGGATCTCCCCAAAATCGAAAGCCTTTTCGAAGGAGTCTGAAGTGGCCTACAATGTTCTCATCGTTGACGATTCCGCAACGACTCGTGCCATCATCGCCCGAACCCTCCGCATCGTTCCCACCGTGGAATTGGGCGAGGTCTTTGAGGCATCGAATGGCCGGGAGGCGCTGGATGTTCTGGACCGGAATTGGGTGGACATGGTCTTTGCGGACATTAATATGCCGGTCATGGATGGAGTGGCGATGGTGGAGCAGATGGCGATGCGTCAAGACATGGAAAGAATTCCCGTGGTGATTGTCTCGACGGAGGGCAGTGAAACCCGTATCGAAGAACTACTCCGCAAAGGAGTTCGAGCCTATATTCGCAAGCCCTTTACAGCGGAGCAAGTCGGGCAAGTGTTTCGAGAAATCTTAGGAGATTGCGATGACCTCTGATATTCATCAAGTTCTTATGACTGTGGCTTCCCGAGTCTTCGAGACTTCGGCCTTCATGCGCGTTCTGCCACCAGAAGAAGTGGAGCTTTCCCAATCACCCGTGAGCCTGGCGGCTTCCATCTCTTTCTCCGGTCCGCTCGAGGGCCGCCTCATCTTCGCCATCTCGCCTGAAATCCTTCCTCTCATGGTCACCAGCATGCTCGGGCTGGATGAGATCGAGGAGATCGGCGAAGAGGCCAAGCGTGATGCGCTCTTGGAGATTCTCAATATCATCTGTGGAAATGTATTGACGGAGATTCATGGCGATAGACCCGTTTTTAAGCTATCTCCTCCGGAGCTCGTCACATCCGAAGAGATGGAAGCGATCATCGCGACGGCACCGCGAGAGAATCAGGCCACATTCGCGGTGGAAAATACCCGAGCCGACCTCATCCTCCTGATGGAGAACAAGGAGAAGGCCGAAGGGACTCCATGAATCGTCGTGACCGCCTCAGGCGAAACCTTCAGCAATTCGACGGATCAACGGAAGGTGAAGAGAGATGATTCGAGTACTTGTGGTTGATGATTCCGCCATTGTACGCAAGATTCTTTCTCAGGAACTCTCGCGAGATCCGGAAATTCAGGTCATCGATACGGCTCCGGATCCCTATGTCGCCCGCGACAAGATCGTGACCCTGAAACCCGATGTTCTTACGCTGGACATCGAGATGCCACGCATGGACGGCTTGACTTTTTTGGGCAAACTGATGAAATACTATCCGATGCCGGTAATTGTGGTGAGTTCCTTGACGCCGGAGGGGAGCCGGATGGCCATCGAGGCGTTGGAAATGGGCGCTCTTGAGGTCCTATGCAAGCCGGGCGCTGCCTACACCGTCGGGGAACTGTCCAAGGACTTGGTTCAGAAGATTAAGGTCGCCGCCCGTAGCAGAGTCGTTGCGAGGACGCAAAGCGCCACTCCATCGCCTCAGGAACCCACGCGACTTTCCCTGGCAAAGACAACACAAAAAGTCGTTGCGATCGGCGCTTCCACCGGCGGCACCGAAGCGCTGCGAGAGATTCTTGTGCGCTTTCCGTTCAATGCCCCGGGAACCGTGGTCGTCCAGCATATGCCGGAACATTTTACGCGCGCCTTCGCCGAACGCCTGCACAGCCTGTGCGCTGTGGAAGTGCGCGAGGCTCAGACGGGAGATACGGTGACGAACGGCAAGGTGCTCATTGCTCCCGGCAACAAGCATATGCTGCTGAATCGCAGCGGTGCCACCTATACGGTCGTCGTCAAAGACGGCCCCCGGATTCACCACCAAAGGCCCAGTGTGGATGTCCTTTTTGAATCGGTTGCGCGCTATGCCGGAGCGAATGCCATCGGGGTAATTCTGACGGGAATGGGTACCGATGGGGCGAAGGGCCTGATGGATATGCGTCAGGCCGGCGCCCACACTCTTGCCCAAGATGAAAAGAGTTGCGTCATCTTCGGAATGCCTCGCGAAGCGATCCAACTCGGTGCCGCCGAGAAGGTGGTGCCTCTTCCGAACATGGCTCGCGAAATCGTTTCGCTTCTTTAGTCCCACTCCCACCTCCTTTCAAAGAAATGGCGCTGTGTCCCGGCGGCGCCGCTCTGTGCATTTCCGTCTCTTCGATTGTGCCACTCTCTCTTTGGCCTGCCGCCAATCAGGTTTCTCTCTTGCTGCTTGCCAAAAGGTTTGATTGTTGAGTCATCTTCAGTATTCGGCAGGACACACCCCCCCGGTCGGAAACGATGGGAGACAGGCAGAATGCGCAGCGCCCAGCTTGCTGGGCCTAATGCTGCAGGAGTTTCCCGAATGCACACGCAATCACCATTCATGAGAGTTACAATGCCAAAATGGCAGACATTATCATGCGCGACTTTGGAGCCCAGCAAGCTGGGCGCTACGAGCTCAAGGGTCGGCTGCAAGCAGCCGACACCGCTATTCGGCAACACGCAACCCTTTATGGAAGCAGCATTAGGCAATCGAACGCTGTTTGAACGAACTACCACAGGCAGAAGACAAAAACCAAAACCCCGTGCGAGGGGGGCGCACGGGGTTTGGCAGGAGGTCAAAATCATGAAAGCGTGATTTTGACAAGTTGCGTTCTATCGAAACATCGCTTTGATCGAGCCCCAAGTTTGGCGAAAAGCGGAAAAGATGAGGGAAACCTCTCGGACGACCGAATAGGCGAAGGAATGGTCTCTATCCAGAACCTTGATGCGATAGAAAAAGACGCGCGATGATTGCGCCAAAGGACTGACATCCGTATATTGATAGTCCGAAAACGAACCTTGAGGCTCGACGGAACCAACGGGCAAAAAGGTGGCGCCATCGGAAGAGCGCTCGACGACATAGACCTGCAGGTTGGCCTCCCGCCCAGTCCGCCACACCAATTGACACCGGTCGCCAAGACTGTACGCGTCGAATTCAATGATTTCGGTGCCGGCAAAAACCGACCAGGCCAGCCAAAGAATCATGCCTATGCCGAAAAAAAGCCGCTTCATAGAGTTCCCATTTGAGTTCGATTTATCAATATACAAGACATTTACCAAAAAGTCAAGGACAATCTCCTCCCCATGCGTTTGACTTTCTATGGCGCCTGCCGAGGCGTCACAGGCTCACAATACCTCATCGAAGTGCAGGGGCATAAGCTCCTTCTTGAATGCGGGCTTTTTCAGGGGCGTCGGGAAGAGGCCTATCGGCGCAATCGCCATCCCAAGTACCCCGCACCTGAAATTGACGCGGTAGTGTTGTCTCACGCCCATCTTGATCACAGCGGTAACCTCCCGAGAATCAACATGAAAGGCTTTTCCGGTGAGATTCATTCTACGCATGCCACGCGCGACCTATGCGCCCATATGCTTCGAGATTCCGCTTATGTCCAACAAAAAGACTTGGAATTCGTTAATAAAATTCATCGTCGGAAGGGCCTTCCGATTTTCAATCCCCTCTATCTGCCGGAGGATGTGGAAAATGTCTTAAGTCGTTTTGTTTCCTGGGATTATGGCCAGGAGTTCCAGGCGGTCGGCGGTGCCTCCGCTCGGTTTCTCGATGCGGGCCATGTCCTCGGCTCTGCACAGGAACTTCTTGAATTACATGAAAATGGAAAGACCTATCGCCTCGGATTCACCGGCGATCTCGGGCGGTTCGGTCTGCCCATTCTCAGAGACCCGGAAATCCTGACGGACTTGGATGGTCTCATCATCGAGTCCACCTACGGTAATCGGCTGCATGATCCGGCTTCTGAAGCGAGTGAGGAGCTTGCGGAAGTTATTCGCAGCACGGCGGACAAAAGAGGCAAGGTTATTATTCCGGCTTTTGCCCTCGAGAGGACTCAGGAACTGCTCTACCATTTGGCTTTGCTGCAAGAACAGGGACGAATCCCGCCGCTCCCCGTCTATTTGGACAGTCCCCTTGCCGCCAATGTAACCGAGGTCTTCCGCAACCATCCCGAGTGCTACGATGCCAAAACACGCAAGCTGCTGCAGGCGGGCATTCGCCCTTTCGGCTTCCCAAGCCTGACAATCATCCGCGATGTGGCCGACTCGATAGCGTTGAACGACCGCAAGGAGCCCATGATTATTATCGCCGCATCGGGAATGTGTGAAGGCGGTCGCATCGTCCATCATTTGCGCAACAACATCCAGAATCCGCGCAATACCATTCTCATCGTCAGCTTCCAAGCGGAGCATACTCTGGGCCGGAGAATCGCGGAACGCCGCCCCGAAGTCAGCATCTTCGGTGAACCTTTGAAAGTGCGTGCGCGAGTGAAAATCTTGAACTCCTTTTCAGGTCATGCCGACCGAAACGGCCTCCTTCAATACATGGGGAAAATCCGGAAGAGCTCGCCTCGCCTTCGCGAGGTTTTTGTAGTCCACGGCGAACCGGACCAATCACTGCCCTTTATTGAGACTTTGAAGAATTGGAATGCCTTTCAAGTTCACTATCCAGAGGAGGGGCAGTCGTTCGTCTTGAGGTAAGCCGCTCATTTCATGGCGAGCGCCGAGGCGACTGAAGTGTCGGAGGTAGGAGCGCACGGGCGTGTCGGCCCCCAACAAACAACGCCGATAATGCATAGACGATATTGGGACATTAACCGTGTATCTTCCAGAACCCCACCAGATCGCGACTGAAGCAGTTGCGAAGATCGTTGTCGAGCTTCTGGCGAAAGGTGTTCGCCCCGTGGTGAATGTGGTGCGGGAGCACTTTCGCGCTCGCTCTGCGCACGAAGAGATTGAGCTAATGAAGAAGTTGGCTCGCGGCCAGGCCGATGAGATGACCAAGGATGCCATCGCCACGGCGGTGTTGGAAGCACTGAAGCAAGATGGAAGCTTCTTTGCCGAGATCATGGGTGCAATCCAAAGTGGCCGCGCGGAATCGAAGGCGGAACACCGGGAGATTTTCGAGAGGCTCGACAAGATACTTGAGAAGCTTTCGCCGCCGACAGCAACTGTGCCTTCCGTCGGCGATTCCTTCCCCGAGCCGCCGCATCTCTTTGGCCGCGAGCAGGACTATGAGCAGCTGAAGGACTATCTGTGCTCGCGCAAGCCCCCCGTTATCCAGCTCATCGGCCAGAGTGGCGTAGGCAAGACGGCTCTGGCGGCGGCGGTGGTTCGAGATCTCAGGCTGCCTTATTTGCGTCTGGAATTGCATGGAGAGAGCCCGGAAGCTGTGGCCAATCGCTTGTTTGAGATCTTCCACGAGCAGCCTGCCCCTCCGAAGCCTCATGCCGACATTGTGGCGTGGGTGGTGAGCAAGTGGCAGGAACGGGGCTGTTTATTGGTCTTGGACAATCTGCACTGCCTCTTGAAAGCGGACGCGACTCCGAAGGACGACGCGGCCAAGTTGTTCCTTCAGCGTCTGGGCGAAGCGGGCGGTCAGTTTCTGACTCTCGGTTGGCCCGGGAACGGATGCGCTGGGAACGAGCCACGAGCGGGTGGTCAAGTGGGAGCTCAAGGGCATCAAGGAAGAGCCCGGCGTGAAGAAGCTGCGAGCCGAAAAAGTGAAAGGCACACCAAAAACGATCACGCTCGAAAAGGTCGTGGACAACCTCGACGGCAATCCCAAGATGCTGGAGATCCTCGCGGAGTTGATTGGCAAACACGGCGGTCAGGCGGCGATTCTCGATGAGTACCCGTCGTGGGTGGAGAGCAGCATGGCTCCACTTCGCGCCGTGTGGGAAGCTATCGGGGCGGAGTTGCAGGAGCTTGTGGCCGCTTTGTGTGTTTTCCGGCGCGGGAGAGATGCAGGAAGGCTCGCGCGTTTCCTCTCCGAGACCCCACTTATTCCCCCCGCAAGCAGGGGGAGACCCGATTCAGATCCCCCCGTTCAGGGGGGGACAACAGGGGGGTCAGATGTTCAGGTGCAGCATCGGCTTGAGGTTCTCATCGCGTGGGGATTGGCGCGGTCTCTGGATGGGGTGCATGATTATGTTCCCGATCATGATCTCGTGCGCCGGATGGTGAAAGAGCATTTCGGTGAGGATAGACTGAATGAGCTCCACCGGCGCGCGGCGGGTCTCTGGCTTCTCGAGGGCAAAGACATCGGGAAGGAAAAGACTCCTACCACGCTCGCCGAGATTCAGCCCCTCTTAGAAGCCGGGTTTCATCTTGCTCAAACCAAACACGGCGACGCCGTGATTGAGCTTTTGTCGTCAAGCTGGGGTGGAGTTACTTTGAATGTGCTCACCGAACGGTTTGGAGCGTGGACGGAGTAGAGCGACCTCATGAAATCAGGTGCAGCGTACGCGACTAAGGAAGAATACAGGGCGGTGACTCGGCACAATCTCGGCGTCGCCTGTCAGAAACGCGGGGACTGGCCGGCGGCTCTCACGGATTATCGGGCCAGTTTGGAAATCTTTGAGCAGATCGGGGACCGACAGGGGATGGCAAAGAGCCGGCATCAGATCGGAATGGTGTATCAGTTCCGGGGGGACTGGCCAGCGGCGCTTGCGGAATATCGGGCCAGCTTGGAAATCAAAGAGCAGGTCGGGGACCGGGAGGGGATGGCTTCGACAATAAGTCAGATCGCGATTGTGGAGGAGCTGAAAGGCAACTTGGCCGAAGCATTGTCAGGGCAGAAGAAAAGTCTCAAGATTCGAGAAGAGATCGGTGATTTGCAGGGCCAAGCCATTTGTCATCATTCAATCGGGATTGTGTATCAGATTCAGGGGGACTTGACGGCGGCTCTCACGGAATACAGGGCCAGTTTGAAAATTTCGGAGCATATCGGGAAACGGCAGGGGATAGCCGAGAGCCGTCACAACATCGGGGCGATCTACCAGGCGCAGGGGCATTGGAAGGCGGCGCTGGTGGACTATCGGGCCTGTGTAAAAACTTTTGAGCAGCACG
>JAZDIW010000013.1:0-2777 GCA_043804575.1 bacterium | reverse complement strand
CAGCCTCGCATTGGGGACAGCGTTCTACGATACGGTTCCCATTTGATGATTGCCATGTTTCGTTCCTCCTATTTACGCTTGTGATCTGTTTGCCTTGTCCACCAATCAGAATTGCAACGCTTGTGCCAATCCCCTTATCATCTTAATAATTAATATAATACGCATTAGGATTCGAGGACAAATATCATATCATCTGCCAAATACTGCCATATTGGCGCTTGAGAAAGCCATAATGGCACCTTCATGCCAGAATTGACGGTCTCAATCTGCATGCAATTCCTGCATAATAAGCTCACCAATTTGCACGATTTAAAAGGGACATGCGTTGTTTTTATTCTATTTGCATGTGGCGCACAGATTGCTCCTTATCAATAGAGACCCAGACTCGCCCAAAACATGATTGCGTTGAATAGGAAATCTAATTCTTGCGAGAAAAGAAGATAGAATCCCAAGAAACTGCCAAATTCTCAAGGAGGAAGAATCATGCTGCGGAGACTTCTTAGTTTGTTGCTGATGGGAGCTGTCGGCGCCACTTTGCTTCAAGGAGGACCCAATCCGGCCCTTCACAAACAGATGGCGAGCCACAAGAAGACTCCTGTCATGGGGGGCTCGAATGAGCCCGAGGCCAATGTACCACCCGCGCCTTGGCGACCCTCTCGCCATACCTTGGACCAGCCTATTGGCACGACCTACATCGCCGGTACTACTTGGTACGACTATCAACACAACGGTACTTGCGGCAAAATGATTGATGTGGACGGATTCGGCGGGGCGCATGTTGTCTGGATGAAAGGTCTCTATGAGGATCCTACAAGATCACGCTATGTCTTTTACAACTGCTGGGATCCGATGCCGGGCGCCTTTGCATTTGACACCATAGGAATCCGCATTGACGCCTCCCAGCGCGCGGGTTACATTTCTCAGGCAACCAATGCAGATGGCTTCTGCTTCCCTGCTTTTCATCAGGTTGCAATGGGTGACCCCCATGCCGCCGCTGCCGGTGATTATTCAACCTGCAGCGATGCCTTTACAACAATCGAACCGGATTGGTGCTACGAAGGTGGAACAGCTCTGCAAATCATCTGGCCCAAGATCGCTATGGATATCCACGGCAATCTCCACATGATTTCCACCGAGAGCCCCGAAGATGAGAATGAAGTGAGGCAGCGGATTTACTACTCTCGAGGAGTTCCCGAATTCGACCAGGACGGATACTTTCTGGATATTCACTGGGACCAGATGAGCTGCGGCGGATTCGAGCTCTTTGATACGGTGACGACGATTTCACCCGATATTGCTTGTTCACGGCATTCGGAGCGCGTGGTCATGGCCTATACCTATCCGATGTTCCGGCCGGGCGAATATCCGGATGCTCCCGGATGGCACCAGCGAAACAACGAAGTCTATATGTGTGTCTCGGAGGACGGAGGTCTCAACTGGGGTCAGCCCGTCAATGTCACGCAGTGGACCCCGTGGGATCCAGAATGCTGGTACGGCAGCGGGGATATTGCCTGCAATCGTGACACCTTTCGCGCCTATACCGATTGCGCCGTCCTTCTGGATGAGCAAGACAACATCCACATCGCGTTCACCACTCCAGGCGTCTGGTGGTATCAACCGGGTTCTCCCGATACGGGGCTGTACACGACTTACTCGGCTTCGCTGATTTGGCATTGGAACGAAGCGACAGGCTTCTATAGTCTGGTAGCGGAGGCTTGGCATGAAGCGGAAGGGGATCCCCCACCCGATTGTGGTGCTTGGCAGTACAGGGCTCAGCGGCCGAGTCTCGCGATCGACCCGACCACAGGCTATCTCTATTGTTCCTTCATGAAATACGACACGCTCTTCAGCGAAAATGGTTGGCAATTATCCGATGCGTTCGTCACCGTTTCGACGGACAGCGGGACAAGCTGGGCTGTCGCCACGAATGTGACCCATACGATGCCGGATGTGATTCCTACGCCCGCAGGGGAATGCCTGAACGAGCGTGATATTACCATAGCGGAACTCGTGACAGACGGCTATCTGCACATGGAATACATTCTGGACAAGGATGCGGGAGGCTGTATACAGACTCCTCCCGAAGGCGTGGCAACTCTGAATCCGGTCATCTATCAGCGGATTCCCGTGGACTCGATTCCAACATCGCCACTTTTGGAGCAGTACCCCATGCACTGGGATTCCATCGGCTTCCCCTCCAGCGTGCCGCTCTTTTCGCATCGTTTGCCGGAGCAGTTTTTGCTCTACCAGAATTACCCGAATCCCTTCAACCCCGTGACGACGCTTCAATTTGACTTGACGAAGCCTCAGAGAATGACGCTGAAAGTTTACAATGTCCTCGGGCAAGAAGTCGCCACGCTTCTCGACAGAATGCCGCTGTCGGCCGGTGTGCACCGTGTCGAGTTCGACGGCTCCGAGCTTCCGTCGGGCATCTACTTTTATCGCCTGCAGACCGCCGAATTTGCGGCCACGCGCAAGATGATGCTCATCAAGTAGCCCCAATTATATCACAAACAAGAGCCCCGTCGGTCCTTAGCCGTCGGGGCTTGTTTTTATCCGGCGTATTGTGTATTATTTCCATTTAGACGCGAAGGCATTCACAGCGTCCCAAGGAACGAAATGCGGCGGAGGTAGCCTATGGAATTCTTGTATTCGGTCTATTACGGCAATCCTGTGTGGGCGTGGCTTCTCGCCCTTCTTGTCACCCTACTTCTGCCTCAGCTTTTCCGGCTGATTCGGCGAATCGCGACTCACCGGCTCGCCGCGATTGCCCAGCG
>JAZDIW010000012.1:0-3052 GCA_043804575.1 bacterium | reverse complement strand
CATGCGGGGTATCGAACGGTTCCGGCAGGGGATTTCAATGGGGATGGCATTCCAGACTGGGCGTATTCCAAGGCCGGGCATGATCTGCGGGGAGTCATCGCCGTGGTCAGTGGGGATACGACTTTGCATGTTTCATCTCCGCCGGGGCATAGCTCTCTTCTGCCGGAATCTATCAAGCTTCTGCCGCCGTATCCGAATCCGTTCAATCCGGAGATTGTGATACCCATTGAAGTGAGCGCACCTCAAGTCGAGGTTCAGCTTCAGATCGTCAATACTTTGGGGCAGCGTGTGTATTCTTTCCCTGCAGTCCATCTTAGTGCTGGCTCGCATCGGCTCAAGTGGGAAGGAAGAACTTCATCAGGGCGATTAGCCGCTTCAGGACGCTATTTCGTGCGGCTGATGACTTCAGAAGGGATTCAGGTTCAGTCGATCATCTTACAGCGATAGGCGCTATCTTAATGCGTGACCTCCGGTGGCGGATTCCGCAAGCTGGGCGGATGACACATCCGCGACGGCGAGCAGCTTCAAGTTCATTTGGAATGCGGTGACGAATGGGATTTCGCTTCCGGGCGGAGCCTATTTCTGTCGTGTCAGGACAAATACCGGCCTCCAAACGGGAAGACTTGTCCTAATTCGCTAAGTGAGGGTTGACTCGGGGGAGTGAGATGCGCGCCGTTGTTACGAGTTGACTTTTTGAGAAAGTCGTTTATATTTACAGGCGACATTGTACGGCAGGAATGCCTGCAGTTCGCGGTTCCCCGTCCCACCCAACCTCCTGCACCGCGACCTCCAAACCTTATGCAGCTTGGAGCGGGTCATCTCCTTCCATGATTGCTGTAACAGCTTCGAGAAATGACAACCAATGGGTACCAGCCTTTGGGACCGGTCAAACGGCCAAATTCCGATTCACAGAGATTCTCTCCTTCTTCTTGAGTGCGACGGCAGCTCGCCCGGCGGACTCTTTGCCAATCGAGTCTTTGTGACCTGAAGAAAAAGAGAAACAGAAATACATCCGGAGCATTAATGCCAACCTACCAAAAACTGATTCCCCCCAAAGAGGGACACAAAATAACCGTTCAGAACGGAAAGCTCGTCGTTCCTGACGACCCCGTAATCCCCTATATTGAGGGTGACGGGATCGGCGCGGACATTTGGCGAGCGTCTCAGCGCGTTTGGGACGCCGCCGTCCAGAAGGCCTACAAAGGCAAGAAGCGGATCGTCTGGTTCGAGATTTTTGCCGGAGAGAAGGCCGTGGCCAACTACGGCGCGGATGTCTGGATGCCCGAAGATACGCTGAAGGCGATTGAAGAGCATATTGTCGCCATCAAGGGACCCCTGACAACGCCGGTGGGCGGAGGAATTCGGTCGCTGAATGTCACGCTTCGTCAGAAGCTGGACCTCTACGCGTGCGTGCGGCCGGTGCGGTGGTTTGAAGGCGTGCCCTCGCCGGTCAAGCGCCCCGACCTCTTGAATGTGATCATCTTCCGTGAGAACACGGAAGATGTCTATGCCGGAATCGAATGGAAAGAGGGCACCGACGATGCGAAGAAAGTCTGGAAATTCTTGACGGAAGAGATGGGAAAGGACATTCGGCCGGATTCCGGTATTGGCATCAAGCCCATTTCGCGCACGGGCAGTTGGCGCGTTCAGCGCAAGGCCATCAGATACGCGCTCGACAACCACCGCAAATCCGTAACCTTCATGCACAAAGGCAATATCATGAAGTTCACCGAAGGCGCCTTCCGCGAGTGGGGCTATGAACTGGCTCGAAAGGAATTTGCGGATGTGACCATCACCGAGGATGAACTCTATGAGAAATACGGCGGCAAGCAGCCCGAAGGCAAAGTCCTGGTGAAGGATCGCATTGCCGATTCGATGTTCCAGCAGGTCTTGTTGCGCCCCGACGAATACGATGTGGTTTGCACGCCGAATCTGAACGGCGACTATCTGTCGGACGCTTGTGCCGCGCAGGTGGGAGGCTTGGGAATGGCACCGGGCGGGAATATCGCCGACTTCGTCGCTCTCTTCGAGGCCACGCATGGCACGGCGCCGAAATACGCGGGGAAAGACATGGTCAATCCCGGCTCGCTGATGCTCTCGGGCGTGATGATGCTGGAATATCTGCAGTGGAAGGAAGCCGCGGATCTGGTCATCAAGGGAATTGAGAAAACCATCAAGCAGAAACGCGTCACCTACGACCTTCATCGCCAGCTCGAAGGCGCGACGAAACTCAAGACGAGCGAATACGCCGGCGCCATTATCGAGAATATGTAGCTTTTTGCCCTTCAAGAGTGCCCAATGGGGAAGGCATGTCTTTGGGGCCGCGGCTCGGCGATGTTCGTTTGCTTTTCATGTCATTCGGCGGTTTATTATAGAAAAGGATTCCGAAGGTGGAGGAAGGAGCGATGAGTCATTGGCGGACAGTCCGCATGGGGATGGTTCTTGTTGGGATGCTGCTGGCTCCACGGCTCGGCCTTGCGGCCAATGTCGGCAAAATCGCCGGCCGCGTGATCGAAAAGGGTACGAGCGAAGGGGTCGTCGGCGCCAATGTGATGATCGTGGAAACCCAACAAGGAGCTTCAGCGGACATTGATGGAAACTATGTTATTCTCAATGTTGCCCCGGGGACCTATACGGTTCGGGTGACCGCTGTCGGGTACCAGGAGCAGAAATTCACAGAGGTGGCGATCCAGTCGGATGTCACGACGACGGTGAATGCCACCTTGGCCACCGAAGCCATCGGCCTGAAAGAGGTCGTTATCGTCTATGAGAAACCTGCGGTGCAGCTCGATGTGGTTTCAAAATCGACGAGGATTTCTGCCGAGGAGCTCTCCGTTCGCCCCATATCGAGCGTCGAGGATGTGCTCCGGACTCTGCCCGGTTTCAAAGTGGATCCCGAAGGAGCTCTTCATGTGCGTGGGGGCCGTGGCCACGAAGCTCTGGTGAAAATCGACGGGTTGGATGTGCGTGACCCTCTGGTCAACTCCGGGAAAAATCTGTTGAATCTCTCGGCCCTGAATGTCGAAGAAATCGAAGTTCTGACGGGAGGAGT
>JAZDIW010000011.1:0-5896 GCA_043804575.1 bacterium | reverse complement strand
CGAGCATCGCCAGCGCCACCGTCACCGTGCTGTCCGGTTCGAGCTGAAATGGTCCAAAACCCACAATTTCGCTGACATCCGCCGTCATATCGCTCGGCGAGGAAATGCCACCGGTCAGAATTTCCCACTTGCGCGCGTCCGTCCACCCTCCGGAATACAAATCAAGCTCATTGTTCAGAAGGCAGAAACTGGAAAAAGGCGGCGTGATGGAAGCCACGCCTCCCCAAAGAAATCCCGGCAGCAAACCCTGCACATACGCCAAATCCTGCGCCTCATCAAAGTCCCCTCTATTCTGGCTGTAGAGAGGAATATCCCAATCCAGAAAGAGCCCGACATAGACATCGTCGTAAGTATTCACGCTCGCGTTCGCAACTTGGAACTCCAAGATGAAAAGATGATTGGCGCCAGCCTCGACAAATGCCAGAACATTTGCCTGCACATCCACAAACAGGGGCGAAGACGCACCACTGTCGCGAAAGTTTGCGTGAGCCTCCAAATCCGCGCGGGTGCTCGGCCCCACCCAAGCAACGCTCTCCGGCAACGCAGCGAAATCGAAGCGAGTTGCCTCCGAGTTGCCGAAGCAATTGTCCGACACAGCCCCGTGCGCCCCGACAAGAAGCGAACCGTGCCATAAGAGATTCGACGGGCGAGAAAGTTCCTGCAGTCCCACACCGACGGGAAAGTTCTGAATGTAATCATAGAATCCAAAACATCCGTTTTCGCCGACACCCAATGCCATCGCGCCGCTGCCGAGCGTCGTCGTTTGCGAATCGGCCTGCAATAAATGGGTCGTGCGAGCCAAGATGCGTCCTGTTCCGTCCTTCCATTCCAGAATCAGCGAAGCGACCAGGCCATTTTGCGCATCGCTGAGCAGCTCGATTTCAAAATAGGGCGACCGATTATTGTAAGGCCCGCCTGCCGCCAAATCTCCATAGGAAGATGTGCTTCTGAGCACGCGCAGATGCGAAGTCATCGCTTCCAAAAAACCCACGACATCTTCTGCAGGATAAAGTTCGTTCCAAACAGGAACAAGCAGCGTGGCGCGCTCTCCGGGCTCAAAACGCCCATCGAAATCTCCGGCAACTTCGGTCCATTCGATATGCTCAAGACGAATGCCGGGCAGAGTGTCGGCGACGGCTCGATAGAGATTCAACCGCCCCAATCCCAATTGCCCCGCCAAGTCGCCATTGCGAACATCTATTGGATCCGCCGAGCCGATGAGCCTCGCGGCAATCTGACTCTCCGAAAGCTGCGGCCGGCGACTCCAGGCAACCGCAAAGGCTCCCGCCACAAGAGGGCACGCCATCGAAGTCCCGCTGGCGTAGCCATAGCCATTCTGCGGCAAAGTCGAAAAGATATTCACACCCGGTGCGGCGATGTCCACCCACGGGCCGTAGTTCGTGAAGGAAGCGGCATAGTCTGCGATATCCGTCGCCGCAACACTGACGACGCCTTCCAAAGAGGCCGGATAGTGGAAAATCGTCTCTTCTTCGTTCCCTGCAGCCGCAACAATGGCACAGCCGAGAGAGCGAGCATATTGCACAACTTCATTTTCATAATTCGAGAAGCCGTAGCCGCTCCACGAGCAATTGATAATCCTGGCTCCTGCTCGTGCCGCATACCAGATTCCTTCATACCCGTAGGGAACCGTCGTGCCCGCGCCACACCGAACCGACATCAGGCGGCAATTCCCGGCAATGCCACTGATGCCGAGACCGTTATTGCGCGCCGCGCCGACAATCCCCGCTACATGCGTGCCGTGGCTGTCGCCATTTTCAGGCGACGCATCACCATCCAAATCCACCCAGTCATAGCCGTAATAGTCGTCCACCACTCCATTGCCGTCATCGTCAATGCCACTGGCGCCCCGCAATTCGTCAAAATTCATCCATTGCTGAGGTGCCAAGTCGGCATGCGAGAAATCCGTCCCGATGTCGCAAATCGCGATGACGATGCTGGTGTCCCCGCGCGCAAAATCCCATGCTGTTTCCGCATGCACTTGTTCGAGGCTCCACTGCAACGGATAGTAGGGATCATTCGGCGGGCCATCCAAGCGGTGCTCTCGACTCAAGTCCTTCCGCATTACTTGGCTGCAAGTGTGACGAATCAAGCGCGGCTCAGCCCATTCGATTTCTGTGCTCCCGCGCAAAATCTCCAAAGCCTCGCGTGCACTCTGCTCATCATCAAATCGCAAACATCGAATCTTCTGAAGCTCGCTCGCCGCAGAATCTCCTCTATAGACGGGCAAAGCCGGCCCGGTGGCGCATATTTTCTCTTGAAGCTCCATAGGTAGCAGAGTCGCTTCATCCAGATTTCTGTCCGGAGAGCGGAATTTGACAAGCACCTCGCAGTGCGCCTGATGCTCGAGTGCGCTCTCAGTCAAAGGCGTCGCCGCGCTTCTGCCCGCAAGCAAAAAAAGCAGGCCAAAAACCTGCATGAAGTTCGGCTTCAGCATGAAATGTCGTCCGGAAGAATCAGCGCACATTTTTGACACAACGGAAACCAACATTGAAATCGATCCAGCTTGATTTCAGACAATTTCGGTAATAGACCGTGTTACAGCTCCGCCCCGAGTGCCAGCCTCCCCCGCGAATCACTTGGAATTTTCCGTCCTCCGGCCCTTGCGGATTTTCCGAAGGACTCGTCCGGTAATAATCTTTGTCGTAATAGTCATAGACCCATTCGACGGCATTTCCGGCCATATCATGCAGACCGTAGCCATTGGGAGGATAGCTTCCCACAGGTTCCGTTCCCGAGGACGGCCAACAGTTTGCCGTTAGCGAATCCAGGTCATCTCCATTAGGGAATTTCTTTCCATCCAAGCCACCCCTTGCCGCGTATTCCCATTCCGCCTCGGTCGGGAGCCTCATGCCCCTCCACTCCGCATACGCCTTCGCGTCACTCCAGGTCACACCCACGACCGGGTGATTGGGGAAGTCCGGTCCGCAACGGATCTTTTCCATTCCCCAGAAGAAAGGCAGCTCTTCTCCCTTTTCCTCGCAGAATTTCGCATATTGGGCATTCGTGACTTCGCATTTCTCCATGTAGAAGGAGTCCAATTGAACTGTGTGCGCCGGGCTGTCGTCTCCCTCTCCTTCCATGCCCATTCGAAACTCGCCACCGGGAATCAGAACCATCTCCGATATCGATCCGCTCTTCTCCTGAGCGAATGAGAACATAACGATTGTTGCGACTGAGACCAGAATAGGGATTGCAGATAGGCAAGACTTGCTTGGGCGAAGCATCATTCCTCCTACGGAATAACTAACTTCATTGCCTCAGGTTCAACATGGATGGAGATTTCGGCAGGGGCGAGAATGGGGTCGCCGTCGAGATGCAGCGGGCCGGGCGAAGCGCGGCGAATCGTTAAGGTTGGCGTTTGGAAGGTGCGCACTTCCGGCGCGCGAGTAATTCGTCCGAGAAAGAGGGCAGGAATCGCACTGAAACCCCTCAAAACCGACACGGGCTGCGCAATCACGACATCCAAAAGGCCATCGGTTGCCGATGCGTCGGGAGCGATTCGGGCACCGCCGCCATATTGATTCAAATTCGCCACCGTGATGAGCAACGGCCGCAGCAATTCCGGAGGCTGCCCGTTCGAGGACAGGTACATTTCCTCCGCTTGAAATTTTGCAAGCTGCGCAACCGTCATGCGGAAATAGGAGAAAAAGCCGCGGCTCTGTGACTGCTCAAACTCGAACGCGACCAAGGCATCCAATCCAACGCCGCAAGTAACAAGAAAAAGCCGGTCGCCGCACCATCCGACATCAATCGCCTGCGTCTTTCCCGCCGTGAGAATCTCCAATGCACGCCGCAGGTTGAGTGGGATTTTGAAATGGCGCGCCAGTCCATTGCCCGAACCGCCAGGAAGCACGGCGAGCGTCGCTCCGCTTGCGTAGATGCCGTTGGCCACTTCATTGATGGTTCCGTCACCGCCGACGGCGACAATCGGGTCGAAACCGTCGGAGGCGGCTTTGCGCGCAACCTCCATGGCTTCGCCGCAGGCACGCGTGACATGAATCGCGTCCAGCCGCGAATTGTGGCGCAAACTCTCCGAAATGAGCCTTTGCAACCGCAACTGATTGCGCGCCGGCCCCGCACGGGGATTGATGATGAAGAAAGGATTAAAGGTTTCTGAGTTTGAGGCTTTCATTATCTCCGTTCGACTGTTCATCCGCTCGACAGTGAAGAGATCTTTCTCACCATTAATGATTGCATCCCAGATCCGGCCTGCTGACAAGCTTGCCATCGAGATAGAATTCGATGGCCGTTTCCACATCCGTTTGCTCCGTGACAAAAACCTCTATATTTGCGCGAGCCAAATCCTCCTGAATTCTCCGACCCATGCCGCCGGAAATGACGGCGCGACAATCCGAAAGCGCCGCTAAGATAGGCCCGTGGCGATCCACTTCGTGTCCCGCTCCTTCCAAGCCTCGTGCATGGCCCGTGAAGTCGTTCGGGCGATATTCGCGGTTCTTCACCTTACCATCTTCAATCGAGCAGATGACGAATCCACGCACCCTGCCCAAATGTGCGGCAATACTCTTGCCGTCATCAGAAGCTACTGCAATCTTCATCTCTCTTGTCCTCCAAAACGCTCATATGCAGCTCATCCGCTGCTACGAATCTTTCTTGGTTCGCTTCCCCTTTTTGATCAATTCGTGATGGTAAGAACCCTCTCGAACCATCTTGCTTCCGCATCCGGGACAGGTATGTTCCCTGCAGGGTATGCCGGGTTCGTGGGGAGCTCTCTCGCCACATTTCGGACAGACGCAGAATCCTCCCGGGCCCATCCCGTGCCGACTCTCATCACGCATTTCTACCTCCTCTTCGCCCTCGCCCTCCGCCAAAACCCTGACGGCCTTTCCCCCTTCCGCCGCCGCGAGCATATCCCCTATCTTCTTCGGCACGATGAATGTTGCCGCTTTGGCACTGGGGACATGCCGAGGGTTTCGGGGCGCCATGGGCTACTTCCCATGTGTGCCCGCATTCCGCACACCGAAATTTTCTCTTCGTCATGAGTCACTCCTTTCGCCTGCGAGCTGATTCCCGAATCGGAAATCACGCGTTCAAATAGGGTTGCCTGACCCGCCTGGAATCCTATTCGTTTTCCTTATCAAAATCCAGCAATTCGGTTTTCGCTGTTTTGCGTTTTGCCTTGGGCGCTTTTTTGAAGGTGGCGTCGTGGGCAGGCATTTGGGCTATGACGGGCAAATCGAGCCGCTTGCCTTCGAGCAATTCCTCAATCGTGATTATCTGAAGGCGCGCGTGCTCGGTGCCCAGATAATCAGAGTGATAAAAACCTCCCGATGCGGCTTCTTTCTTCATGTCTCGCGTTGGTTTTTCGAGAGTAATGAGCACGCCGATAGCGGCCTTTTCGCGCTCGACGACGCCGCGCAGGTCGCGTATATCCTTAACCGTCACATGGCCGCCTTTGACCGAGAAGATGATGGATTCTGTGTGACGGTCTTTGCCGTCAATGAAATAGCGGCGGCCGTCGATACCTTTGTCGGCGCCTTTCTTCTGTTCGACGGGTCGCGCATCCACGAGGCCTAACGCCCACCACTGAAACTGAAATTTGTCCTGTTCGGCGAGGGCTCGCGCACCCGAAAGATCCACCGGCTCACCGATTACTTGATATGTGGGTTGGGCAAGGGGCTTTAGCTCCTTGTCTTCGCCTGCAGCAAGGGGTTGAAACCCCTTGCCCGCTGTTATTCCAAATGTATCAAACAGCCGATTCTTTATCAGCACGATCGCAAGGTGCGTGATGTCAATGCCAATCCAGCGCCGGTTCAGCTTCTGCGCCACCGCGATCGCCGTCCCACAGCCGCAAAAAGGGTCAAGCACTACATCGCCCTCATTGGAGCTCGCCTTGATGATGCGCTCCAAAAGTGCT
>JAZDIW010000010.1:0-6598 GCA_043804575.1 bacterium | reverse complement strand
GTTCGCCTTCGCCATTTCACGATTCGCTCGGGAGATGGCTTGACCGCCGGGACGGACTCCGCTCGACTGGCGCCGATGCTCGCCATTCAGGTTGGAGAACGACTGTCGGAGGAGGCGGTTCGCGCCTCGCAGGACACGATTCTCTTTGTTCTTCGCAAGCACGGTCATGCCCGGGCCCGTGTGGAGGTGGAAACGCGGATTGATACGGCGGCGCGAGAAGGGGAAGTTCACTTTACCCTCTATCCCGGGCGTGTTTGTGTCTTCGGCTCGACCGAAGTCCGCGGTTTGAAACGCATATCGCGGGAGGTCGTGCGGCGCGAGTTTCGCTATGAAGAGGGGGACGGATTCAGCCCCACAAAGCTCTTGGAGACTCGCCGTCGAATTTACCGATTGGAGCTTTTCAGTACGGCCATTGTGGAAGTAGATACCCATGTGTCGGGGGTGGTGCTTCCCGTTCGAATTCAAGTGCAGGAAGGACGGCGCTACCGATTGCGTCTGGGAATCGGCTATGATTCGGACGAGTGGGCGCGAGGGCAAGTGGAATGGACGGACCGCAATTTTCTTGGAAGAGGACGACGGTTGCAGGCGCTTGGCAAAGTCTCGCAGGTATTGCGCACGGCCAATGTCCGACTCTTCTGGCCTCATTTTCCCTATGATCCGACGGATGTAATCATCGGCCCGCGATGGCAGTTGGAAATCGAAAAGGCATATCAGTTGGAGACGATTGGTTTCAGCAATGCCCTTCTGGCCGAGCCCTTGCGCTATGTCACGCTGCGGTTCTTGCATGAATTGGGGTATGCGCGGCGCTATGGCGTACCGGATACGACCGGCGCTCCTCCCTCGCGGTATCCGCGCTCCATCGAAGCCGTCGGATTTTTTTGGGACACGCGGGACAATCCTCTCTTTCCGCGAAAAGGCCACCTTGTAGGTATTGAGCTGTCCGAGCAAGGTCTCTTTTGGAAAACGGAAATGCGATGGGCAAAGGGAATTCTCTCGGGTGTCATCGCCCATCCGGTTACGAAACAGACGATATTCGCGGGCAAGGCGAAAGTGGAAGTGATGGGACCTGTGCGGGGCGAAACGGCAACGCCGATTGAAGACCGATTCTATTTGGGCGGGCCGAGCTCGGTGCGCGGATGGCCGCGCCGAATGCTGTCGCCTCGAAGCTCCACGGACATCCACACTCCCATTGGCGGAGACGCCGCTTTCGAGATGTCCACGGAGCTGCGCCATGAGCTCTGGGGACCTCTGGGCGTCGCTCTCTTCTGCGACGCGGGATATGTTTGGGACAAACCGGCGCATGTTGCCGCCGGCGATTTGCTGCCGTCCGCCGGGTTCGGGATTCGAGTCCGGACGCCCTTCGGACCTTTGCGCACCGACTTTGCATGGCAACTGCGACCCAATCCTTTTGGTGAATCCCAATGGAATTGGCATTTCTCAATCGGTGAATCGTTCTAAAATGGCCTTCGGAACATAAAAAGAGTGATGGGAATCCGAAAGAAAAAGCGCCGGTGGCTCCGGATTCTTCTGGTAAGCGCAGGACTCCTTCTTCTTGTGGGAGTGCTGGTGCTTTTCTCCCGCCCGTTCCAAACAAGGCTTGTTCAACGAGTCTTGGCGGGTTTGAACGAAAACTTGCAGGGCGTGGTCGAGGTTGAGGCCGTCCACATGCTACCGTCGGGAGTCTTCTACATCTCCGGAGTGAGTCTGTGTGCGCAGGGTGACACTCTGGTGGAAGTCGAGCGCGTTCGCGGCCGCATTCATCTCTTTTCTCTGCTTCATCAATCGCTGGATTTTGATTCGCTCATTATTGAGGGTTTGAGTGCGGAAGTTGAAATCGACAGCACTGGCCGCTTGATTCTGGAAGATGTTTTTCACAAGCCTGCCGCGGAAAAACTCGAGACGGAGCCGGGAAAACCGTGGCGAGCGCATGTGATGCGTCTGGAGGTCTTCAGCCGAAAATTGCGGATACGCCAAGAGGAGAAGCTGCTCTTTTGGACGGACAGTCTGCGCATCGCGTCGGCTTTCGATTTCAATCCGGAAGAAATACTTGTGCATCGGCTCGAACTCGACGATGAGGCCATTCACTTGAGCGGTCGGGGTTCTTGGCCGCTCGTGCCAGAGGGACACGGCGCGGGAGGATTGACCGTCCGTCTGCCGACGCAGATGCTGCAGCCGCTCGCGGGATTGGAATTGCCGCAGGATACGATGGCAGTGGTTCTGCACTACGATGTGCGGGACTCCTTGGGCGTGCGTCTGGCGATGGAATGTCCGCAAGCGGGCGTGGTATCCCTTGCGGCCAAAGTGGCTTGGCCACTTGAGAAAATATCGGGAACGGCGAAGGGAAGTTTTTTCGGATTTCGCCCGGATTTCCTTGCGAAAGACATGGGAGGCCACGCATGGCTTTCGGGCAATTTTGAGCTTCAAGGAGACGGGCCGCCCTTGGAGACAATGAATATCACGGGCCATGTTTCGCTTCGAAGCTCGAGCTATGACATCTATGAAGTCGGTAAGGCGGACTTGCAGTTCCAATGGAAGGAAGGTACGCTGTCCGGAAGTGGAGAGATTAATTCCAGAAGTGGTTCGGCCAAGTTTACTCTTCGGGGCGCAGATTTGCTCTCGACCTTGCCGCTGTTGGAATGCGATGTAAGTGCGCAAGAGCTCCGGTTGCAGGATTTTTCCAAAGAGATCCCGACGGATCTGCCGCGACTTAGCACTCGATTCTCCGCGCACCTGCGAGGGTTTCCACCGTTTGGAGAAGAAGGGACGGTGCAAATGGCTCTTGCGCCGACTCGTTTTCGCGACTATGCCGCAGATACGGCCATCGTTCATGTCGAATGGCGAGGGAAAGCCTTGACTCTCTCCAAGCTATATGCTTCGTACAAAGGCACAACGCTTGAGGCAACCGGCCAAGGTGTTCTGGACAGCACCTTTGCTATCCATACAGAGATCGGAATGCGCGATATGCGCGAGCTCGCCTCGAAGCTGCCCCTCCCAGACACTTTAGTGCGCACACTTTCAGGCGCTCTTCGACTCTCTGCCGACGGCAGCTTTCGCTTAAGCCTCGCGGGTATTTCCGACATCCAAGGCAAGGCCCAACTCGAAGGACAATCGGTAGCCGGGGGACCGTGCTCCTTTCGCAGCTTGAGTGTCGTGTTGGACACCTTTCAGATTTCGACTCTTTTTGCGGAAGGGAGCATCGAAGCGCAAGACGGCGCTATCGCCGACCACGAGGTGGATTCGGTGATGATTTCCTTTCGTGGGCGACCGGACAGTCTATGGGCAAAGGTTTTCGGCTCGGCGACGCAGGATTCCCTCCGAATCCGGTTCGATGGGCTTTTTTGCCAAGACAGCGCCGAAGGGTTTGCCGTGGATTTGAATACTCTCGAAGCGGAAGCGTTAGGTTACCGATGGAAATTAGAGAAGCCTACACGCATTGCTTGGGATGGAGACGGACTTTCGCTCGATGATTTCGGCCTGTTTTCGGAACTCGGAGTGCTCCGTGCAGACGGAATGATTTCGAGAGAAAAGGAGCAGGATTTTTCTCTGGTTCTTCTGGATTTGCATAGCCGTGCTCTTGGCAAATTCCTCTCTCTGCCTGAGACCCGAGCATCCGCACAATTGCATGTATCGGGAACAGGTCAGTCGCCAACAGGAACTTTTGAAGTTGTCGCCGAGAGCCTTCAATGGAACGAAAATGGATGGATGGAAAGAATCGTCGTCGAAGGCAAGTTTCAAGGGGACTCGCTTACGGCGAGCGGGATGGTTTTTTGGATGGCCGATACTCTGGTCGTATTCGGCGGCACGCTCCCGATGAAAGTCTCCTTTTCCGACGGGCTCGAGCTTATGCGAGACCGGCCCGTAGCGGGGCACTTGCGAATTTTAGGGCAACCGCTTACCCGGTTGCAGCCCTATATGCCGTGGGGAGTGCAAGTAGGAGGCTGGGCCGGCGCCGAACTGAGTGTGTCGGGAACCCTGCAACAACCCAACTGGCATGGAGACTTCATTGTTGAGGATGGTTCGCTCGAAGATTTTGTGCACGGGCTTTACTATAAGGAAATTTACCTGAATGGCAAGTGGCGGGAGGATACTCTTCTCGTTGAACGCGCGGAAGCGAAAGCCGTAGGAAAGGCTCAGGGGCACGGCACAGCCGTCATGGCTTTTCCTCTGCCGAAGACGATGGCACTGCGTGTGGATTTTGACCATTTTCAACTGCTGAATCGCGCGGACTTGCGCGTCCGAATCAGTGGAGATATGACGGTGGAAGGGCCGCCGATGGAGCTTCGCTCGCAGGGACATCTCACGATGGACGAACTGCGCTATCGCATCACTTCGGCAACGACGAAAGAGGTGGAGCCAGTGGACTTGGAAGCCGAGCTGGCGAAATTGCGAGGTGACACGGCCGCCGTGTTTACTTTTCCGGGCATCACCATGTATGAGAAAATGGATATAGCGATTCGAATTAGTCTTCCGCGCAACTCTTGGATTCACGGCGGTGGCGCTTCGATTGAATTGGAGGGTGATGTCTGGCTATACAAACCACCGGATGAGTCCGAACAGGTTTTCGGACAGATTCGAGTCGTTAGAGGCACGGTCAGCCTCTACACGCGCAAGTTGGAGGTTCAGGAAGGCACGATTACCTTTGACGGCGACCCACAGGATCCCAATATTGACATCACCGCCATCGAGGCCAACTTGAAACGAAGCCGGAGCGTGGAGATTACTCTGAAGCTGCGCGGCACAAAGAATCATCCAGAAATCGAACTCTCCGGAAAGGATCCCGACGGAGAGCTTTCCTATGAGGATATTGTCTCGTATCTGACTTTGGGACGGCGAGCCACGGCGGCGATGGAGCTTTTCTCCTCCGGCTCCGCAGAGGGACAGGCACCCCCCTTAGGAAGCGCCGCCGTCACGGGGGTTTCGGCGGGAGTCAGCCATCTGGTCAGCCAGGCTCTGCGACTGGAAGTCTTCGAGTATCGGCCCGGACAAGGAATCGCGGGACTTTCGCAGGGCGAACTGGAGGTGGGCACCTATGTTACCGGCAATCTTTTCGTCAGCGTTATCCATTCCATGGAAGAGAAACACACCGGGCAAAAGGTGATTTTGGAGTACCAGCTTTTGCCGTGGCTGCGATTTCGAGGAACCCGACAAAGCGAGGGACAGTCCGCATTCGACCTCTTGTTTCAACGGGAGTGGCGCTGAGTGATTCGAATATCCTTGTATCTGGCCCTTGCGGCACTAAGCTCCGTTTCCATCGCACACGCCACTCAAGTGAGCCGCATTCAAATCGAGGGCCGGCGCTGGACAAGAGCCTGGGTCATTGAGCGAGAATTGGCGTTCTGTGTCGGCGACACTCTTCGGATGGAAGCTCTCGCAACCACGCGAAATCGCCTTTTGAACCTCGCGATTTTCAACCGTGTGGATGTCTCGGCGGATTCCGCCGGAACGGTCACGATTGGCCTTGTGGAGGCATGGCATCTTTGGCCGCTTGTCTCACTGAATTTGGAGGAAACACAGCTTTCGGAACTCTTCGAGAGTCCGCGGCGTTTTTTTGAAGGGACCAGCTTGGACCTCGGAGCGGTGGACCTGAATTTCTTGGGGAGAGCCGCCAACTTCTGGGCGTTTGCTCGAATGGGGACAAGTCGCGGTGGAGCCATCAACTATCGCACGCGCTGGTTTTCACCCGGACTTCCGCTTTTCGTGCGCGCCCATTTCCGGAATCTGCGCATAAGCAACCGGCATGCGGCGGTTCTTGGACTCGAACGCTCCTTGGATAATACGCGAGCCGAACTGCAAGTGGGCACGCGAGAGGGAAGGCATGCGCGAGTCGGCATAAAGCTGCGCTATGAATCGGTGCAGGAAGAGCCTTTATGGGCGGGTGTGGCGGCTCCCAGAGACAAGGTCGGACATGGGGGAGTCTTCTTGGTCATTGACCGTCGTGATTTGGAGTGGTATCCGTCCAAGGGAAGCTATGTTTGGCTGGAAGGCAATTATATCGGCGGGGATCGACATTACTTTCATTCAGAGAGTGACGCGCGTGCCTTCTGGCCATTGACAAAAGGGATGCGACCGATGGTGCTGGCGCTGCGCCTGAGGGGAGGGACCGCATCTTCAGGAATGCCGGCCTGGGGACATTGGTTTTTCGGCTTCAACACGGGCTTTCGAGGGTATCGCACGGAAAAGAGCGAAGCAGACGGCTATCTCTCCGGTGCGGCGGAACTGCGATTTCCTCTGACAAGAATCGTCTATGTGGATCTTCCCTTTGGAGACCGCTTTCGGAGGCTGCCGTTTGGACTGAATGGGCTCGTCTTTTTGGAGCGTACCGAGCTGCGGTTGGGGCGTCAACGCTCGGAGCTCTTGGCGACAGGAATCGGTTTGGCTTGCCGCGTGCCCTATGTGCAGATCTTGGAGGTGGATTTTTCTTTGTCGGCCGAAGGCAAGAGCGAGTTCGGCGCTACGATAGGGATGGCCTTGTAGCGCCCAGCTTGCTGGGCACGGCGCGCTACCTCAGGCAGAGGACTTTGCAGGTCTTGAATTGGGATGAGGTGGAAAGCTGCGAGTGCGCGACAATGAAGTAGAGACCGGTGGCGACGGCTTGGCC
>JAZDIW010000009.1:0-4467 GCA_043804575.1 bacterium | reverse complement strand
GAGCTTTGCGATGCCGATGAGGCGCTCTTTCTTTTCGGTCAGAATAGCCTGCACTTCCTCATACGCCTTTTCGATAATCGCTCTTGCCTCCTGATCAATTTCGTCCGCCGTTCGCTCGCCGTATTCCTCACTTCCCGGCGTCGCCCATTCGCGTCCCATGAAAGGCTGCCCTCGCTTGCGGTAGGTCAGCGGCCCCAGTCGCTCCGACATCCCGTATTCTGTAATCATCGAGCGCGCAATAGCTGTAGAGCGCTCCAAATCATTCTGTGCCCCCGTCGAAACTTCTCCGAAAATCAATTCCTCGGCAACGCGACCTCCGAGGGCAAATTTGATTCGAGAGAGCAGCTCCGTCTTCGTCATCAAGTAGCGGTCTTCGGTGGGCAGCGCGAGGGTATATCCCAAGGCCTGCACGCCGCGAGGAATGATGGAAACGCGATGAATTGCGTCCATTTCCGGCACCGAAGCTCCCACAATCGCATGCCCCGATTCATGGTACGCGACAATCTCTTTCTCTTTCGGATTCAAGACGCGCGATTTGCGCTCCAGTCCCGCCACAACGCGATCAATAGCTTCCTCCAATTCCGCCATACTGACTTCCTTCTTCGCTCGCCGTGCGGCCAGGAGTGCCGCTTCGTTCATCACATTCGCCAAATCGGCTCCGACAAATCCCGGCGTTCGTGCCGCGATGATTCTCAAATCCACATCGGGTGCGATTTTCTTCCCGCGCGCATGCACCTGCAAAATCGCTTCCCGACCTCCAATGTCCGGTCGGTCGCAAACGATTTGTCGGTCGAATCGTCCAGGTCGCAGCAGGGCCAAATCGAGAATCTCGGGCCGGTTCGTTGCCGCCATGAGAATCACACCCGCATTCGGATCAAAGCCATCCATCTCGACAAGAAGCTGATTCAGTGTCTGCTCGCGTTCGTCATGGCCACCCCACGGATTCATTCCACGAGACTTGCCGAGGGCATCGAGCTCATCAATGAAGATAATGCAAGGAGCTTTCGCCGAGGCCTGCTGGAACAAGTCGCGCACACGAGCGGCACCCACTCCGACAAACATCTCCACAAAATCGGAACCGGAAAGGGAGAAGAACGGAACTTTAGCTTCTCCCGCGACGGCGCGCGCCAAAAGAGTCTTGCCCGTTCCGGGTGGTCCAAGGAGAAGCACGCCCTTCGGAATCGTGCCTCCGAGGGATTTGAACTTCTGCGGTGTCTTCAGAAACTCGACGACTTCGCGCAGCTCTTCCGTGGCCTCGTCCAAGCCGGCTACATCCTTGAAAGTCACTTTCGTCGCACTTTCCACATAGACCTTGGCTTTCGATTTGCCAACGGACATGATGCCGCCCTGCGAGCCCATGCGGCGCAGGACAAAGCTCCACAGGAGAAACAAAATGGCCAGCGGAAGAATCCAAGCGAAGAGGACACCCTTCAGCCAATCGCTGTCCACCTTGCCTTCGAAGAGAATTCCCTTCGCCTGCATCTCCTTGACGAGTTCAGGATCTTCCACGCGCACGGTCTCAAAAGAGAAAGGACGGCCGGCGTCAATGCTGTCCACACGAGCCTGTCCCTTAATCTTCTCCCGCTCCACGGACACACGCACGATTTTATCGTCGTTCAGCCACTGTTTGAAGTCCGAATAGGGAACGGCGGTCACCGGGCTTTTACCGAAGAAGTTCATGATGAGGAACAGGCCCAGTAGGCCAAGGACCAGATACCAGATGGAGAATCTCAACGGGCGGCTTGGAGGCCGACTCAAAGGAGCAAGTTTCTTTCCGTTTTTCTGTGCCATGAAGTATGCTTTGGTTTCGAAAGTGTAGTTAGAAATCCACGCCTTTCAACGGTGGCTCACCTCGCTGAAAGGCATGTTTGATTTCGGTCATTTCGGTTACTGTATCGGCCTGGTCAATAAGCTCGGCAGGTGCTCCTCGTCCCGTCAAAATCACCGTCACATGAGGAGGACGCGCCTCAAGCAAGTTCAGAACATCTTTAACGGAGATAAGTTCCAACTTCAATGCAACGAGCACTTCATCGAGGACCACCAGATGGTAATCTCCCGTAAGGATTCTCTCCTTGGCAAAATCCATCGCTTTCTTGGCCGCCCTGGCGTGTTCCTCGATGGGAAGTTAATCGCCAAGGATCCCCACAAAACCGCGCCCCATGACGGCTACTTCGACTTCCGGCTCCAGGCGCTTCAGAGCCGTAAGTTCCCCTCCGCTTCTCGCTTCCTTGATGAATTGCACCAGAAGACAGCGGTGGCCGTGGCCGGCGGCGCGCACGATCGTCCCCAACGCCGCCGTGGTTTTTCCCTTGCCATTGCCCGTGAAGATTAGAACCAGTCCGCGCGGTGCCTCACGAGTCTCTTGGGAGCTCATCTCACGACGCGTGTTTCTTCCCGCCGGATGACTTGGCTTCCTGCTCGTGGATCAAACGGTGGATCGTACGATAAATCGCCTCGTATTCCTCGCAAACCTTCTCGATGGCGGGATGAATCCCCAATCCCGGAACGGAGATGCGAGCAATCAGAATATCGGCGGCCAATTCTTCAATGCTTGGTTCGCAGCAGCAATGTTCTTCTTCCATGATTTGTCCTCAAGGTTATATTATTCAGGGTCAGCCTGTTCTCGTCCAGGACCCTTGCACTATTTCCACAAAATTCCCATTTGCAGGGCAAATTTGTCGGGCGCATAGTAGGCCTTTTGACGATCAATTCCGTCCGGACTGAATGAAAATTGCGGCTCAACGAAGGTCGTAAATCGTTTGCCCACCGTCTTCCAGCCACCTACAAGCGCGAGTGTCGGCGCACTGCCTCGATGGGTCTCCATTTCATGATGCTCCGTGGACAGGCGTTTGCCCGATTCGTAGAAGCGAAGGCTGGGGCCGCCTCCCACATAGATGGCACGCCGCAGCAAGGGCAGACTGTAATGAAGATGGCTGCCCACTTCGATTTCACGGAAGTAGGTGATTTCCGTCCAAAGGTCGTATCGGGAGTAATCATCCGTTCGATAGCTCGTCGTGTGCCTTGACCAAAGATAGTTCATGAATGGCACCACAGAGAGATTCGCTTTGTAAGGAACCTGCAGTCGCAAACTGAGTGTTGCGGCTCCATTTCCGGCGTCGGGATAGCCGTCCGAGTTCCATCCTCCGGCCCAAATCGTTCGAGTCATGCCCCAGCCTAAGCCCCACTGAAAGTCGCGTGCAAGCAAAATGTGCGCGGGCACGAGGAGACCGATGCCCAGTAGCAGTATCCAGAGTTTCTTCATAGTGGCCTCCATGCTTTGTTGATCTTGATACGCTAATACGCTTTGGCGAAAACTACGCGCTGTGCCGACGGCTTTCCGGTCAGGACGCATTTGCCCGTTTCAGGCTTGCCATCCAACGGGATGACACGCAAGGTCGCCTTCGTCTCTTCTTGAACTCGATTTTCTTCTTCTTGGTTTCCTGCCCAATGGCACAGCACAAAGCCAATATCTTCCTCCATGGCGCGGCGCAGTTCATCGTAAGTCTCTACCGAAATCGTATGCTGCTCGCGAAAGTCTTTCGCTCGCTGAAAGAGCTCTTTCTGGATGCCATCGAGGAGTTTCGGAATCTCACTTGCCGCCGAGCCAATCGGAATGCTCACTCGCTCCCGATTGTGTCGCTTGGTCAGCATTACCTGACCTTTGCCGACATCCTTGGGTCCCATCTCAAGACGCAGCGGGTGTCCCATGAGCTCTCCTTCGGCGAATTTGTACCCCGGCGTCAGTTGCTCGCGATCATCGAGCCGATAACCGATTTCCGCCCTTTTCAAGTCGGCAAGAAGCGGCTCCAAGAGACCCATCACAGCCGATTTTTCCTCGGCATTTCTGTAGATTGGCACAACATACAAAGGCCAAGCAGCCAATCGAGGCGGGATGATAATCCCGTCATCATCGCCGTGAGTCATAACGAGTGCGCCGACAAGTCGCGTGGACACACCCCAAGAAGTCGCATAGACATATTCCAATTCATTGCGCTCATTTTGGAAGGTCACATCAAAGGCCTTCGCAAAATTCTGGCCTAAATTATGAGAGGTCCCCGCTTGCAGGGCTTTCTTATCCTGCATCATGGCTTCAATCGTATAAGTATGCACCGCGCCGGGAAATTTTTGCCCCTCCGATTTCTTCCCGGCAATCACCGGCATGGCCATGTAGTCTTCGGCAAAGGTGCGATAGACTTCGAGGATACGTAGCGCCTCCTCTTCGGCCTCCTGCGGCGTCGCGTGAGCTGTGTGGCCTTCCTGCCAGAGGTATTCAGTGGTGCGCAACAAAAGGCGCGTGCGCATCTCCCAGCGCACGACATTGGCCCCTTGGTTGATAAGGAGCGGCAAATCGCGGTAACTCTGACTCCAATTCTTATACCTCGCCCAGATAATCGTCTCGGAAGTCGGCCGAATCACCAGGGGCTCTTCCAATTTTCCGGTGGGCCGAAGGCGCGCCTCTCCTTCCAC
>JAZDIW010000008.1:0-3454 GCA_043804575.1 bacterium | reverse complement strand
ACGAAGAAAATGAGGATGGATGCGCAGAGGAGAATTGTCGTTGATATCTTAGGCATGGCGCAGCACTTGTTTCCAGTTTGCACAAATGAGTTCGCGGGGAGATTTCTCATACCACTCCGGTGGAAAATGGCGCATATACTTCTCGGCTGCGAAGCGTTCGTCTATCAGCAGCGCTACGCCTCGCGCCTCAGGGCTGCGAGTCAGGCGCCCCACCGCCTGCGCCACACGGGCCATCGCCGGCTGAATGTAGATTTCGTCAAAGCTATCCTCGTCTTCTGTCTCCAGGAGCTGTCGCCGGAACTCGCTGGATGAGGTCGGTGGCGAAACGCCGGGACCCAAGACAATGACGCCTGCAAAGAGATTTACGGGCAGATTGACAGCCTCGGAAAATCGCCCCCCAAGCGCCGCAAAGAGAAATCCTTTGGCGGCGGGGTCACCGAAAAAATGCTGCATGGTCTCCTTATTGAGGTCGCGCGAAGCCTCCAAAGAGAAAACCCCTCGGGAGCGCAACATGACGGATAGCTCTTGAATGTAGGCATTGCTTTGACCGAAGACCAGATAGACACCGGGGCGCAGCTTCATGACCTGCAGCAGCACGCGCACCGCCTTCTTGAAGTCATCCAGACGAGGTGGATGTCTTGACTTGCCCTCCCTAATCACCAAAATCTTGACCTTTCCGCTTTCCAGTGTGCCCACTCGCAGAACGGCCGAAGAGGCTGGAAATCCGATGGTGCGACGAAGGTTCTGATCCGAGCCGGACAAAGTCCCGCTAAATCCAATCGCTCCACCAAGATTCTCCAGAAGCCTCCGCAGAATCGGCGACTCGCGGATGACAGACAGATGAAGTCCTTGAAAACGCCCCGAGTGAAACATCGGAATCAGACAAACCTCATTCGGCACAGATGAAAGCCAACGCGCGATGTGCTTCAGTTTCCCGATAGTGCCGTTCTGTTCTCTCGAACTTCCGCTCTCTGAGAATGCCCGCATAGCCTTGGCCATTGCTCCCCATTCCTCTTGGATGCCGCCTGTGATTTCCCAGGATTCCATTCGATTCGGATCCAACTGTTGCAGCATTCCTTTGACGCTTTGTCCTGCCCAATCGTCGCGACGGGCTAAGCTCCGCATTTCCTCCATCGAAAAAAAGATCTCCATATGTTCGCGGAGCCTCTGCGGGACTTCGTGAACTTCGTCCAGAAGCGCGAAAGGTTTTTTGCGCACAACCGGAAGCCCTTCGAAGAAGAAAAATTCATCGGCAACAATAACATCGGCCACCCGCGCCGCTTCACGATTCAGCTCATAAAGACAGAACTGCCGCTCGAAAGAGTATGCCCGAAGAGTCTCCGGCTCCCAAGCGAGCTCGCGCGCCAGAAAAGCCGAGACCTCGCCTCTCACGAGCGCCTGTCGAGTGAGAAGAATTGCCCCACAAGACGGCCAATCGAAACAGCCCTGACAAAGCTGTTCGCGTCCCAACAGCCAGACAATCCGCAGCGGCATACCCCGATTTCTCATATCATGCAAAGTTTCCAAGGCTTCCTGCGCACCGGTTGTCTTTGCGGTAAAATAAACGAGTGGGGTCTCTTTGGCAATCGCATGATTCAAACCCGCCCAGAGAACGGCCCGCGTCTTTCCGGTACCCGGTGGACTAACGAGAACGGCAAAAGAACTCTCTGCAATCGCATCAGACAGTCCCTTGCTCATCTCCAGTTGAGCCGGTCGGAAATCGGCGCGCAACTTTCGGGCGACGGACGGCCACACCTTCTTCAGCGCGGCAGAGTGTTCTCTTCGATCCCGGCGTATATCCAGCTCAATCTCAAGGCGATTGAACAGTCTTTGGGCGGCATCTTCCAAGGAGACGCTCACCTTTCGCACTCGCCCACTTGGCTTGACAAGCCAAATCTCGCCCTTGATTTCTCTTTCGCCTTGACGGGCTGTTAGAGACTGCTGTGCAAGCGCCGCATAGTAACGAATCTGCTCTTGCGGTTCCAGTAGGTCAAGCTCAGAAAAGAAGCGAGAGACATCGGGCTTAATTTCGATCAGTTTCCATCCTCCCCTCGTTTGATGGAGCCCGTCGGCACGACCTCGCACCCGAACGCGTTTTCCCCGGACAGAATAGTCTGCGCATAAGAGAACCTCTGCGCGAAAGGATTTGTATTTTCGACGGAGAGTGGCTTGCACTTTCCGGTGTAACGGAACAGCTCCCTGCGCATCCCGCTCCTCGGAGATGGGATCCGGATGGCGCAGAAGGGAGCGAACGGAAAGCACAAGCTCAGGCGCTATTCTCTGGGGTCTCTTCATTCGAAGGTCGAGCAACAGGACAAATCAGAAGAAAGGGACATCCGTGCAAAAATCGCTCGCACGGAGGTTTTTCGCCGCGGCCAAAGAGCTGATTCTCACGGAAAATCGCCTCCACAGTTTCGGTAATGCGCATCCAGACTTGATCAAATTCTCCGCTCTCGATGAGAGTGCGAGATTTCTTTTCGTCCGGCTGCGAGCCTTCTTTCTCAGAAATTCGGATGGTTGAGCGTTTGGGCTCGTCCTTTGCCTTGATGCCGAAGAATATGATGGATACTTTTGAAACCGGGAGCTTATGAAATACCTCGGCTGCCTTGACATAAACGGGAAGTTGAATCCAATCCTCTGCTGCGAGAAGTTCACTCCTTAGTTTGGACGGTCCAAAGGACATCTGCGATTTGTAATCAATTACCTCCAAACCATCCGTTGTCAAGTCAATGCGATCCACGCGACCCTTGAGTGGAAATCCTCCGGGGACCATCAGCTCAAAACTCTGCTCAACGCTTTCGACGGTGCCTTGCCAAACATCCTGTTCAAAGAATTTATCCAAAGCAGAACCGACGAAACGCTCCAGAGAGAAGCGAATGCCATCGGGAAGACTTATGAGCTCATCACAGCTTCGGAAATGATCTCGAATCCAACTTCTGATCCTATCCATGTTGGGGCGAGAAGCCGCCACGCCTGGGGCCAGAAAGTGAGCCATGGCCTCATGCAACAGGGAACCGACAAGCAGTGCCGTCGGGCGCTCGGGAATCTCAAGTTTCAGAATCTGTTCATAGAAAAACTGACGAGGGCATCGAATGAATTGAGCCAGAGCCGTAACCGGAACGGGAAAAGGGAGCAGAGAGTGTCGAGCCGAAATGGTCGGCTTCTCAGAAGGTACGGCATGGGTCTTCAAAAAGGAAACAGGCTGGATGGCATCCGTCAGCTCAATGGGGACTTTGGACGATTTTCCCTTCCCAAGGGCAATCTGCGCCAAGGAGTGAAAGAACGGACTTTCAGCCACTGATTGACCTTCAGATGTTTTCACCGAGTGGGAAACGAGAACATCATATTTGGATCTGCTGAGCACATCCAAGAGCCTTCGCCGCGATTCGCCAAAGAGGGATGCCAGAGGCCGCGCCAACTCCAATTTCACGGAGTGGCCCGTCGAAGCTAACTT
>JAZDIW010000007.1:0-8318 GCA_043804575.1 bacterium | reverse complement strand
TGATTCGTTTCGCGCATCCCGAATGGCTTTGGTTGCTCGTTGCCGTTCCGTTATGTGTGCTGCTGCTTGTGTGGGCGCAACGCCTGCGCCGCGCGGCGGGCGAGTCCTTTATCGCGGCGGCTCTTTTCGGCGACATGGCCTATCTCCACAGCATGCGAAAAACAAAATGGAAATATGTCCTTTGGCTCGTCGCGCTGACGCTGAGTATCTTCGCCCTTGCCGGTCCGCAAGTCGGCACACGCATGGAAGAGGTAAAGCGGGAAGGAATTGACATCTTCATCGGACTCGATGTCTCGGCCAGCATGCTCTGCGAGGATATTCGGCCCAATCGCTTGGAGAACGCCAAACACGAAATCATCCGCTTCATCAACGGTCTGAAAGGCGACCGTGTGGGCCTGATTGCCTACGCGGGAAGCGCGGTCGTGCATTGCCCTCTGACGACGGACTACGGCGCGGCCAAACTGCTTGTCAATGTCATGTCGCCGAGTTTACTGCCGGAGCCCGGGACGGCCCTCGCCGATGCGATTGATGCCGCCCGGCGAAGTTTCAAGCGAGAGGAAACGAAGAGCAAAGTGCTTGTTCTTGTGACCGACGGTGAAGATCATGAGGCGAATGCCGTGGAAGCCGCTTCCGACGCGGCAAAAGAGGGAATCCGCATCTACACCATCGGACTGGGCACGAGACAAGGCGCGCCCATTCCGGTCTACGGTTCATCCGGGAAAAGAATGGAGTATAAAAAGGATAAGAGCGGAGAAATCGTCCTGACTCGATTGAACGAGGTACTGCTTCAACAAGTTGCGGAGGCGGGCGGAGGTCAGTATCTGCGCGGAACTCAAGGAGCCGGCGAGTTGGAAACGATTTGGAATGAGATCTCCAGCATGGAGAAACAGGAACTGAGCGCCAAGAAATTCGCCGCTTTTGAACACCGTTTCCAGTATCTCCTGCTGCCGGCATTCTTGCTGCTTGTGCTTGAGTTCTTCATCTCCGAGAGGAAGGGAGTCATCTGGAAAGCTTGGTTGCAGCGCGCCGCCCGGCGTGTTGTGCAAAAGGAGAAGACAGCGGCATGATTCGACGGACAAAAATGGCCTTCTTCTGCATCCTTCTGCTGTGCGCATGGATCACAACTCTTGAAGCGGCATCCGCACGCAAGCTCATTCGAGAAGGAAACAGGGCCTACCGAACGCGTCAATTCGATGAAGCTCTCGCCAAATACAAAGCGGCCCTTCAATCCGGAGCCGACCCGGCCATCGCCGCCTATGACATGGGGAATGCCCACTACTCGCTTGGCGAACCGGAGGCGGCTCAAGAGGCGTACACGCAGTCCCTTCGTCCGACAAAACCAAAGGAGCTCTCCGAGTCTTTATATAATTTGGGAAACGCCTATTTTCAAGGGCAGAAATACTCGGAAGCCATTGCGGCTTACATCGAGGCATTGAAGCGCCATCCGGAAGATGAAGATGCCAAATACAACTTGGAGCTTGCCCGGCGGATGCTCCAGCAGGCGCAGCAAAACCAAGAGCAGCAATCTCAAAATGAGCAGAATGATGAGCAGCAGCGTCAGCAGGATTCCTCAGAGCAACAGGAACAAGGCCAAGAAGAGCAAGAACAACAGCAGCAGCAAGAGTCGCAGGAGAAACAGCAACAGGAGCGGGCTCTTCGGGAGCAGCAAGCCAGACAGATGACACCGGAGGAAGCCGAGCGCATTCTAAATGCGCTTCTGCAGGATGAACAAGACGCCCTGAAGGAAGTCAAGAAGATGAAAGCCGTGACGCGTCCAAAGCGGGAGAAAGACTGGTAGCCATGGCCTTTCTTGTGTGCATCTTCCTGCTCTTCGCGAGCGCGGCGCACGGTCAAATCGAGTTTCGTGCGACGGTGGACCGAACGCAGCTTCGCGTCGGCGACCAGGTAAAATTGACATTGGAGGCAAGGGGTTCGGCTTCCGGTATTCCCCAGCCCGCCGCGCCGTCTCTTGCGGGTCTGGAGATTGCCGCCGGCCCCTTTCGCTCGACCGAGCTGCAAATCCTGAATGGTCGGATGAGCGGTTCGACAGTCTATACTTACATATTGAGAGCGACGACACCGGGAACCGGAAAAATCGGCCCGAGCACTCTGACCTTCAAGGGCAAGCAGTTCGCCACGCAGCCGATCGAGCTCCAGATTTCCGATGCGGCGCAGCCGGCTCCACAGACAGAGCAGAGAGGACAGACCCAGGATGTCTTTATCCGCGTGCGTGCGGACAAGAGAAAAGTCTATCAAAATGAAAGGATCCTTCTCACCTATACCGTATGCTTCCGCTTGTCCATCACGAGTCCGGAGATCGTTCGATTACCCCGCACCGCAGGTTTTTGGGCCGAGGAAATTCCTCTCCCGCGCGACCTGCCGATTCGTGAGGAAGTGATCGGCGGAGTGCAGTATCGAACGGCTGTTTTCAAACAGATGGCGCTGTTCCCCACCCAAACGGGCGAATTGACCGTGGAACCGCTGGTTTTTCGAACTCAAGTGGAGATGAGAAGTCGGCGACGCGAGCCGTTCGGTCTTTTTAATGACCCTTTTTTCGGCATGGGCGTGCGTGCAGAGACTCGCGAAATACAATCGCCGAGCGTGACGATTGATGTTGAATCCTTGCCTGAGCCAGGTCAACCCGCCGATTTCAGCGGCGCCGTCGGTGAGTTTGAGATAGAAGCCGGTTTGGACAAAACGACGACGCGAGCTCATGAACCGGTCACACTCATCTTCAAAATCCGAGGGGAGGGAAACATCAAGACCTTGGCGGATCCGAAAATTGCCTTTCCGCCGGACATCGAGTATTATGACCCAAAAGTCACTGACGATATTCGTCGCACTGGTGGACAGGTCAGCGGTTCCAAGACCTTTGAATACCTGCTCATTCCTCGCGCCGCAGGCTCACAGATCATCCCACCGATCTCGTATAGCTATTTTCATCCCCAGACGAGGAAGTATTATTCACTCATGACAGCGGGGCTGCTTTTGCAGGTCGAAAAGGGAATGGAAACGGGGGGAAGCACGCCTGGAATTCCCGTTGCTACAAAACGCGGGGTCGAGCAGATTGGGGAAGACATCGCCTATGTGAAAGTGAAATCCAACGACTTCCATTGGCGAGGCAGTGCTCCCCACAGGGAGGTGACTTTCTGGCTTATCCTGGCGGCACCCTGGGCTGCGGCGGCCATCGTTGTGGCGCAGAGGCGGCGGCAAGAAGAATTGGAGCGCTCGCCGATTCGCCGGAGAGATCTTCTGGCGTTGAAGCATGCGCGCCGCGGATTTGCGCAGGCACAAAAACGGCTGGAACGCGCGGAAACCGAGAGATTCTGTGGCACAGTGGCCGGCACGCTTCGAGCCTATCTTGCCTGTCGGCTGCATCGAGAGTCCGATAACCTTTCGATGACGGAATTGGAGGAGTCATGGATGGAAAGGGATTGGCCGCCGGAGATTCTCGACAAGGTGCGACGAGTTCTCAGTGAATGTGATTTCGCGCGATTCGCGTCCACGCAGCTCTCAGACATTCAAGGCGGCGAAATCCTGCAGGAAGCTAAGGAAATCGTTGCGGAGGTGGAACGCACCATTGCCGTGGCTCGGAGCAATAAATGAGGAGCATTGGCACGCTTTTTTGCTTTGCCTTTTTGCTTGCAGAGGCCGTCCTTGGATCTCCGAGGTCTCTTTTTGAAAAAGGCGTGGATGCGTATCGGCAAGGGGACATGGAAAAGGCGCGAGAGGCGTGGCAATCCGCCTATGACGAGGGCATCGAAAGCGGAGCACTCTGCTACAATCTTGGCAACGCCTATTTTCGTCTGGGACAGACAGCCAAGGCGATCCTTTTCTACGAGCGAGCCAGAAGAGAATTGCCGCGCGACAAAGATGTCGTGACCAATTTGAAATTGGCTCGGATGGCGGTCGTGGATCGTGTGGAACCGCCGCTGCGCTTGGTCATTTGGAATTGGGTGGATGCTGTGCGGGATTTCTTTTCTTTGCGCGAACTACAGCTTCTTCTTGCCGGACTCGGAGTCTTGGCGGCAGCGGCGGTCATTGCGGTTTCCTTTTTCCCGGGCCGCATCGCCCGAGCAATTCCGACGGCCATCGTTGCTCTTTGGCTCGTCTTTGGCATTCTCTTCGCGTGGCGCACCATCGTAGATGGACAATCCTACGGAGTCATTACAGCCACGAAGGTGGATGTGAAGAGCGCGCCGGATGAGGCGTCGAAAGATGTCTTTGCCCTTCACGAAGGTCTGAAAGTGCGCATCCGCGCGAACTTGGCAGGATGGTTAAATATCGAATTAGCGGACGGCCGGCAGGGTTGGATTCCGGCCGTGGAGGCGGAACAAATATGAAACGCGTTTTCCTGTCTCTGGCTACGCTCGGCGCCCTGATGCTCGTCCTTGGATGTATCCGGCCTGTCGCGGTGCACAAAGGAGAGCCGACATCGCCCGCGGCCGTGGACACTTCAAAAAAGTCACCACCACCTTATGATCCTGTCCAGTTGGGAGGGGATGTGTTTGAAGAGGAGCTTTTGCGAGAGAAGGGAGACGCGCCGCAGAAGGTCTTTGGCTACAGGATACAGATTGCGGCGGTTACCGACGAAACTACGGCCCAGACTCTGCGAACCCAGGCAGTAAGCAGACTTGGCCCGCAGGTCTATGTGGTGCGGGCAGAGCCTTTCTGGTGTGTCCGATTTGGCGATTTCCAGACGATGGAAGAGGCCGAAGACGCCAAGAAGAGCGTTCTGACGAAAGGATACAAAGACGCCTGGATCATAGAAGACAAGATATTTCGAAGGGAGTAAGGGAGACGGCGCCAAGGGGGCTTGTGCTTGACATTCCACATTGTAATGAGTAAATTTAACAAATTATATGATAAATTCGGCCAGACAGAGTCCGCCGGTCAGCGTTATTGTTCTAAATTACAATGGATTAACATTCCTGCCTCGATGTATCGAGACTCTCAGGGCGACACGCCATGAACCCCTGGAGATCATCATCGCGGATAACGCCTCAAAAGATGGAAGTCTGGAATATCTTCGCAAGAATTTCCCCGAAATCAAGACGGTCGCGTTCGACACGAATTGGGGATATTCCGGTGCGTATAATCGCGTGGCGGCATCTGCCGAGGGCGAATTTCTTGTCTTCTTGAATTTCGATGTGGAGGTGGATCCCGACTGGCTCGGGCAGCCTTTGGAGCTCTTTGAAAAGGACGCTCGTTTGGGAGCGTGCCAGCCGAAGCTTCGTGCACTCCGCGACCGAAATCGCTTCGAGTATGCCGGAGCCTGCGGAGGATTTCTTGACCTGTATGGTTATCCCTTCGCGCGCGGCCGTGTGTTTGACATCCTCGAGATGGATACCGGTCAGTACGAAGATGCAAGGGAGTGCTTCTGGGCATCCGGTGCCGCTCTATTTGTGCGCAAGTCCGCCTTCCTCCAGGTAGGAGGCCTCGATGACAGCTTTTTCCTCCATATGGAGGAGATCGACTTCTGCTGGCGATTGCATCTGAACGGTTGGAAAGTGTGCGTCGCGCCCCGGAGTATCGTTTATCATTATTCCGGAGCGGCGCTCTCGTCCGAGCGTTTCTTGAAAATCTATTACAATCAACGGAACAGCCTGATGATGCTGCTGAAGAACTACGGCATCGGACGGCTGCTTCCGGCTTTTGGAGGCCGTCTTCTTTTCGACATCGTCACATTTTTCAGTTCCCCCTTGCGGAGGGAACCGAAGCGGTCGGTGGCCGTCGTTGCCGCCTATTTATGGATTCTTTCTCGCCTATGGCTTCTTCTCAAAAAACGGCGACAGGTTCAGCGCCAAAGGTCTCTGTCCGACCGGGAAGCTCTGAAAAGCGTCCTGCCCAAGAGCCTGGTGATCGCCTACTTTCTCAAGAAAAAGCGGACATTCAGGGACCTGGTACCCTCGGGGTGGTAAATCCCTGGTCTCACCGACTGTCTGCAATTTTTGTCCTGCTGACGGCTCTGGTCGTCTATTTTATCACGGTGGCCAAGTCCGTTCCCTTTTGGGACTGCGGCGAATTCGTGGCGTGTTCCTATACGCTCAGTGTGCCTCACCCACCGGGTTCGCCCTTGTTTCTTCTGGTGGGGCGGGTTTTCACTCTTCTTCCTTTCCCGTCCGATGTGGCCCATCGCGTTTGTATCATGTCCGCGATTCTCAGCGCGTTGGCGATCTTCTTTCTTTACCTTACGATCGTCATGATCATCCGGCACTGGCGCGGACCGGAGCGTTCGGTAAAGGATCAGATCATCGTCTATGGCAGTGGCATCATTGGAGCGCTGGCCCTCTGTTTTTCCGAGAGCATGTGGTTCAATGCCGTCGAGTCCGAAGTCTATGCTTTCGCGCAGTTCTTCACGCACATTGTCATTTGGCTGATTCTCTTATGGAACGAGCGCGCGGATCGACCCGGCAGCGAACGCATCTTGATACTGATCGCCTATATCATGGGGCTGGCCACGGGAGTTCACCTGCTGAATGTGCTTGCCATCCCCACGCTTGCCCTGGTCATCTATTTCCGAAAGCACACCTTCAGTTGGGGCAGCTTCTTCGTCATGTGTGTCGCGGCGGGCGTCGCCTTTATCGCGCTCTATCCGGGTGTCGTTAAATGGCTGCCCGGCTCAGCGGCGAAATTGGGTTTGTGGGCGCCTCCAGCCACCGTTGTCGTTCTCCTTCTGGCTTTTATCTGGGCGGCGCGACTCAAAGCTCACATCGCCTCGACGGCTCTTGTTAGTATTCTTCTGGTTATCGTCGGCTATTCCACCTATGGAATAATCTATGTCCGGTCGAACATGGACCCTCCGATTGACGAAAACGACCCCGAGACACCGGCGGCTTTACTCTCATATCTGAATCGTGAGCAATACGGAGAGCGCACGATCGTAGACCGTGCCTGGAACAACGATCCCAACTACCGCTCGGAACAGGACTTCTTCTGGCGCTACCAGATTCATAAGATGTACAACCGGTACCTACTCTGGCAGTTCGTGGGTCGAGAGGGTGCACCGAAATTCGAGTTTCAGGATGCGGGGGTGCAGAACAGCTATATTTTCGCCCTGCCGTTCTTGTTGGGTCTTTTGGGGATTGGGTATCTGTTCTATCGCGATAAAAGGATGGGACTGGCGATTCTGGTTCTCTTTTTCATGACGGGCTATGCTATTATTCTCTATGTGAACCAAGATGATCCGCAGCCCCGCGAGCGAGACTACTCCTATGTCGGCTCCTTCTACGCCTTCGCCATTTGGATCGGTTTGGGGGCGACAGCCGTCTTGGACGGCATTGCATCCTTGCTGCGGCGTCAGCGGGCGCGAATCGCGACCTTGGCGGGAGCGGGTGCTTTTCTCTTTGTCTTCACTCCCGGCGTCATGCTGGTTAAAAATTTCCCTATGCAGAACCGGACGGGAAACTATGTGGCGTGGGATTATTCCTACAATATGCTCATGTCCTGCCAGCCCAACGGAATCATCTTCACCAATGGGGACAACGACACCTTTCCTCTTTGGTATCTGCAGGAAGTGGAGGGCGTGCGCAAAGATGTCCGTGTCGCCAACCTAAGCCTCCTGAACACAGGATGGTACATCAAGCAGCTCCGAGACCGCGAACCGCGGGTTCCCATCAGCTTCAATGACGCCTATGTTGACCGCTTTATTGACGCGCGCGACGCCACCGCGCTCCTGACTCGCTATTGGCCCAAGGAGAAACAGCGTGTGGAGTTGGAGACGCCCCACGGCAAGATGGTTTGGAATATGCCTGCCACGCTCTATATTCCTTATAAGCAGGGAGAGCGTGACAAGAATTTCCTGCGCGTCCAAGACATGATGGTTCTGGACATCCTTCGCAGGAATTATGATGTGCGCAAGACTCCGAATCCGCGGCCCATCTATTTCGCTGTGACCGTTGCCTCCACGAACCTGGTCGGTCTGCGGGATTATTTGACGATGGAGGGACTGGCATTTCGATTGAATCCCGCCGGGGCGGATATTATTGATCCTGAGCGAATGTTTCAGAATATTGTGGTCGTCTACCGTGACCATTACCGCGGCTTGAATGATCCAACGGTTCATTTCGACGACAACATTCAGCGACTGCTTCAGAATTATCGGTCGTCTTTCCTTCAGCTTGCCTATCATTACATGAACCTGCCCGAAGACACGGGTCGATCGACTCTCGCGTACTCCGCCGGAGAGGTCAAGGTGGAGGATTTCAAGCGGCTGTCGAATCGAGACAAGGCGCTCTTTCTGCTGGACCAGATGGAATACCATATTCCGGAAAAGGTGAATCCCATTCTGAATACGGAGCTCAGTCTGCAGCTCGGAA
>JAZDIW010000006.1:0-7317 GCA_043804575.1 bacterium | reverse complement strand
CGGCGCGAGACTTCTTGCGGCGATGGCGGTTCCGCTCATAAGCCCTCCGCCACTGACGGGAGTCATAATCACATCGAGGTCAAGAACTTCCTGCAGAAGTTCAAGCGCGGCGGTGCCTTGACCGGCGATGACACGAACATTGTCATAGGGGTGAATGAAGGCCGCGCCGGTTTTTTCGACGACTTCTGTCAGGACGGTTTCCCGCGCCTCGAGGGTCGGTTTGCAGAAGGTAATCGTCGCACCGTAGTCTTTTACTGCGGCAACTTTCGTTTTTGTGGAATTCTCCGGCATGACGATATGTGCTCGAATTCCTCGCAGCCGTGCGGCCAAAGCGAGAGCTGCTGCATGATTGCCCGAAGAGTGCGTCGCCATACCTCGCTGGGCCTCTTCTTCGGAAAGCGAAAAGACGGCGTTGCACGCGCCGCGAAATTTGAAGGCGCCGACCTTCTGGAAATTCTCACATTTGAAGAAGAGCCGCACGCCGAAACGCTCGTTCAATGTGGCGCAGGTCAGCACGGGCGTGCGATGAGCATAGGGCCGAATTCGCTCGGCGGCTTTGCGGATGTCCTCAATCGTCGGAATGTCTGACATTTCACTACCATGAAGAATCAAGGGTCGGCTGCGACCCCCGATTGAATCGGGGGCGACACCGCGGAGGTGTGTCAAGAGTCGAGACGACTAAGTCTGCTCAGCCTTCCCCGCTCGTCCCAAAAACATTTCGGCGGCCAGACAGAGGAGTGCGATAAGTAAGAAGGTTTTCCAGAGTTCGCGGCCGAAGCGGCTTTCGAGAATGGCTTCGGAGAGGTTGGAGGATTTGACTGTTTTCGCGGTCTTTCCGCCCCAGAACTTTGAGGGATTTTCGATAGACAGAGGGCCGATGTCGGTCTCGATGGATGGGACACTGGCAGCCAGCCGCAGAATCTCCCGGTCATCTTGACTCAGACGATAGATGCCGCACTCGCCAAGTGACGGAATGGGATATTCGAAGCCTGCGGGAATCGCGCGAGGAATGATTTGGAAACTCCCAGTCTCGCTAGTTAGCTCTGCGGGCGCTGTCGGAGCGATTCCCAAACGCTGAATTGTACTGGACTGACCTACAACAAGTTGAAATGCATCGCCGCCCTCCGCCGTTCCTGAAAGATAGGCCGCAAGGCGCACCATCAGAGGCGAGAAGATACCCGTACGGTAAAGATTCGACCAAGCGGGCTCAGCCGAACCGGTCAGAAGTATCGCATGGCCTCGCCCGGCCCGCGACTCCACAAGGAAAGGCAGCTCTACGCCAGTGGAAATGATGGTCGTGGCATTGCCGCCGAGGATTCGCACAAGCCGCGTCATAGTCGGCGAGACAGACTTCGGCGCTTCCTCGAAGAGACCTTCGAAGAGCGGATGCATCCAATCCACTTGCGCCCACTGAGTGGAAGCACCCTCTTGCGTCCAGACATCTCCGAGGGTCGGCAGCCCCAAATCGAGCAGCCAATTATTATGGGCACGCAGGTCTGCATTGGACCCGAGCATCACAAAGACGCCTTTGCCCGACTCGACAAAAGCGCGCAGCCGAGCTCCAATCCCCGCTCCCAACGCCGGCGCATCCACGAGAAAGAGAGCATCATAGAGAGTCCAGTCGGCGGTCTCAAAGGCATCCGGCGAGAGCATCTCGGCTTGAACAAAAGCCTCCGCACTTCCCGATGGATTCAGGGCCAGCGAGGTGTAGGTTGCGGCGGATCCCGCCGGCGCCACGAGCCCTACTCTCACCTTTTCCGGCACTTTCAGCACGAAATATCGCTCGTCGTCAAGCGGCAGATCATCGCCCGCCTCGAGCCTTGCGTAGCCGCCAAGGTTTCCGGCCTGCTCAGGTACGAAGCGAAGCTCGAGGGTCTTTGTCTCCAAAGGTCCAAACGAGACGGCTTGACTGGCCACTCGCCGCCCTTCCAGGAAGAGACTCACGAGCCGCTCCGGCAGCGCATCGGCAGAACTGTTTTTCAAAGTGACTTCCACTTCGACGGGACGGCCGGGCGTGATGAGGCGAGAGAGAATCCTTATGCCGACGATTCCCGCATTGCGAAAGCGCGCCTCTCCTGCGGGCAAGAGAAAGAGTTTCACTTCTTCGGGGAAGAGCGGGCCGTCGGGCAGTCCATTGGGCCATGCAGAAACGCTGAAATCGGAGAGAACATAGACTTCGCGGTGCAGGTTTTTCGATTGCAGGATGCGGGAGCGAGCAAGTCGAAGAGCCTCGGCCAAATCAGAACCTCCGGCGGTTGCCCGCGCTTCGGAAAGCATTTCACGCAAGATGCGGAATTGACTGGTGGGCTCAGGGGGATAAAGCACAGGGGCGGCATCCGCCCAGATGATTTGCGCATCATCGCCCTCCTCCAGCAGCGAAAGTATCTCTTGGGCACGCGCCGCCATTTCGCGGAAACGAGTGCCCTCTAAAGTCTCCGTTTCCATCGAAGCGCTTCGATCCACGACCAAGAGGACACTCGTGCGAGCGTGCACTCCGGGAAGTACGGCCGGTGACGAGCGCACGACCGGACGAGCGAACGCCAACACGAGCGCAATGACGGCCAGCGTGCGCAGAAGAAGCAAGAGAAGCTGCCGAAGTTTCAGTTGTCTCATGCGCTGCCGCTGAAGCTCTTTTAAAAATCGCAGGGTTGGGAAGGGAATTCGCTTCAGCCTTTGCCGGGTAAGAAGATGAATCAGAATCGGCAAGAGCCCGAGAGTCAGCGCGAAAAGGAGTGCGGCATTCAGGAAGGTCATTTCGACTTCATCAGTTGGAGTTCAATCAAGTGAACGAGCAAGTGGCCACAGAGCAGGTGGCCTTCTTGGACTCGCTGGCTATCCTTCGAGGGAATATGCAAGGCATCGTCCAAATGGGCATTCAGAGGCGTCTTGTCTTGTCCGAGAAAACCGATGTTGATACCCTGTCTCTCGTGCGAGATCTTTGCCGCCTCGATGAGATTGGGAGAGCGTCCGCTGGTCGAGAGGAGAAAGAGAACATCGCCCGCGCGCAAATGGGCTTCCACTTGACGCGCGAAGACTCGATCAAAACCGAAATCGTTGCTGCAGGCCGTCAGGGTGCTTGTGTCCGTTGTCAGGGCCAAAGCAGGAAACGCTCCACGCGTGGAATCCGAGGAAAGCCGAACGACAAGCTCGGTGGCCAAATGCTGCGATTCCGCCGCGGAGCCCCCGTTGCCGCAGAAGAAGAGACGGCCACCTCGACGCAGGGCGTCGGCGCTGAGCGAAGCGATTCTGATTATGTCTTCCATGCAGTGTTCTTCAATTCGGCGAAGCATCTCAGCCGCTTCTTCGAGAGCGCTCGTCATGTAATCAAATGATTCAGGTTGTCTTTGCATGCAGGGTCTCCTTTCCGGCCCGCTCCTACGGTTCCAAAGCGGATCCCGGGAAATCGCCAACGGCACGCGCGAGAGCAAAGCGAGCAATCGTGAGGTCATAGAGAGCGCGCAGGCGATTGACTCGGGCAAGATTCACTTGCAGCTCCGCATCCAACAGCTCGAGCTGCGTACTCAGACCGCTCTCATAGCGCACCTGCGCGATCTGGTAGCCTTTCTCGGCTTGCGCAAGATTCTTCTCCTGCACTTCCAGAGCTTTCAGTGCGCGGTTCAGTTCATTAAGAGCGCCTTCCACTTCATTGCGGACAGCCTGACGCAAATCGGATTCTTGATAATCCAGGCTGCGCAGGTCGGATTGCACCTGTTGAATTCGAGCCGGTGTTGCAAAACCATTGAAGAGGGGTATGGAGAGAGTGAGTCCCGCCGCAGTGCTTCTTGTCCACTCATAATTCTCGAACTTCCAGTCAGTGGCCTCCGTCTGCCAAGTGACGCTCGCGGAACCGTAGAGCGACGGCCAGTAGAGGCTGCGTCTCTCGATGGCGAGCAAACGGCGCTGAATCGCGCGCTGATGCGTGACAGTCTGCAACTCCGGGCGCTGCGTCAAGGCGCGCTCGATGGTTTCCTCGAGAGGCTCCGGCATCGCGCGGTCAGTCTCGAAACTGCCCTCAAGTTCAATGGAATCTTCCGCAGAAAGTCCCAAGAGAAGCTGCAACTGCAAGAGCGCCTGCCGATGGCCGTTTTCCGCTTCCAATACGGCGGGTTCCCAATTGGCCGCACCGACTTCGGCGCGAATTTTATCGTATTCGCTGATCGTCCCTTGCTCGAAGAGAAGCTGCGTGCGGTCACGGTGTTTGCGAGCCTGCTCGAGAGCTTGACGCTGCACACGAACGAGCTCTTCGGCCAGCATCGTACCGAAGTAACTTTGAGCCAGTCCGAGACGCAAATCCTGAAGTGTCTGCCGGTCCATGGTCTTGGAAAGCTGGAGATAGCTCTTGGCAATCCGCAACGCCAATCCGATCTTTCCTGCGACAAAGATAGGCTGCTGCAATTCGAGCATGCCCCGGTAGGAATTTTCAAGGCCGATTTGGATGGCGATGGTGGAGACTCGACCGGTTGTGTCGCTCATGCCCATGTAGAACACGGGCGATTCGATATTTCGCGTATAGAGGCCAATCGCGGAAACGGACGGCATCGCCGCGCCATAAGCCTCGCGCACTTTCTGGCGCGCCTTCGCCACTTCCTCATGAGAGCGTAAAAGAGCTCGGTTTTGTTCAAGAGTCAGTTGCCAAGCATCGTCCCAGTCGAGACGGCGCGGAGAACTGTAAGAGGCAACCGCTCCAAGCAAAAGCATTCCCAATAAAAGGCCGAGGTTACGAGAGAATATGTGTATCATCTGTTTCAACCGCAGTACAAAGTCAGTATTTTTTGAAACTGTTCAAAGATGAATTGTCTATTGGTCAACTCTTCCGTGCTGTTTCCACCAAAATTCGTGGCATGGCTGGTCCGCGATATCGGCTGCGTGCAGCCGACTCTCAAGGCCGAAAGCTCGCCATTGCCGGTCTGGAGACCGACAACGGCGGGACAAGACAAAATATCTATTCATGCCTCAGAGCTATCTCAAAGGCGAATCACTTTCGGGAAAGCCGCTCGAGGAGACTCGCCAGAAGCCCTTTCTTGAAGTTCGTGGAATCCCCAGTTCAACAAGGGATTGCCTGCCCACTTGCGCCAAAGCGATTCATGAAGACAACACCGCCCGAATCGGGAGACATTGTCGCAAGATTTCATAGCCCAGCAAGCTGGGCGCTACGAGCAGCCGATAGCGCCATTTGATAGCGCGCAAACCTCAGTGAAAACCGCACTATGAAATGATTTGAATGCCCTCCCCTTCGAGAGCTCGACCGATGATGGCCGACGACTTCATTCCCGCGTTCCTGAGTTCGTGGACGGCTTTTCGTGCTTGATTTTCCGGCAGTGCCGCCAAAAGTCCGCCGGATGTCTGCGCATCACAGAGCAGAAGGGTCTTCTTTTCTTCAAAGTCCACAGGGTAGGAGACAAACGCCTGCAGGTATTCGCGGTTTGCCCAGGTTCCTCCCGGGAAGGGGCCGGTTTCTGCCAGCCGGAGCGCGAGTTCGAGAATGGGCACTTGCGAGAAAGCGATTTCAAGCTGGACTTTGGAAGTGCGGGCGATTTCTGCGGCGTGTCCCAGAAGCCCGTTGCCGGTGATGTCCGTGCAGGCATGCACATCGAAGCGCGAGAGAATCTCTGCGGCGGCACGATTCAGTTCCAGCATCACCTGAATCATGGGCTGTGCGTCTTGAGAATCTATTTTGCCCGCGCGCAACGCCGTCGTAATGATTCCGCTGCCCAAAGGTTTCGTGAGCACCAAGGCGTCACCGGATTGGGCGCCCTCATGTGTCCACATTTTCTGCAGGTCGATCCGTCCCGTGACCGCGAGGCCGTACTTCGGCTCGGCATCATCAATCGTATGGCCACCGGCGATGACCACGCCTGCTTCCATGGCTTTCTCTGACCCGCCACGGAGAACCTCACGCCAGATTTCCGTCGGGAGTTTTTTTGAGAAACACGCGATATTCAGCGCAAATAGCGGCTGACCGTTCATGGCGTAGATATCCGACAGCGAATTCGCCGCAGCGATGGCTCCCCAAGTGTACGGGTCATCCACAACGGGAGTGAAGAAATCCACCGTCTGAATAATCGCTTCACCGGAAGGCAGCCGATAAACGGCCGCATCATCGTGCGTGCGGATTCCCACAACGAGATTCGGGTCTCTACTTGCCGTCACGCTGGAGAGGAGTTCGTCCAGCACCGCTGGACTCATCTTCCCCGCTCAACCGGCACAGTGGCTAAGCGTCGTCAGACGAGGTATTTCGCGCTTTTCCTGAGACATGCCCTTCTACTGTTGAGATGATTGTGCTGCTCAATCGTCGGATTCGAGATTGTGATCCGTAAGTATTTTAACGACTACGGCAAGCCCGAAGTTTCCTCTTTCAAAGAAAGCAAGCATAAAGGCCGCTGTATGATAAAGGATTTTCGTGTGAAAAACAAATCTGATGAGACGGGTCGAGAATCATAAATCCGGAAAGAGGCGGCGATAGGCCGCCGCGTTCTGCTGGACGCGTTTGACGAAGAGGCGCGTCTCGCGAAAGGGGATGTGTTCGATAAAGACATCAACTTCCCCGCCGAATTCGGCGTCCCAGGCTTGTGCTCTGCTTTCGCCCGCGTTATAGGCGGCCAGGACAAGAACGGAGTCACCGGCAAACTCATCTAAGAGCTCCCTCAGATAGGCTGTGCCCAGGGCAATATTATATTCCGGGTCGGATAGCTTCGCGGCCGAATAGGAAAGGCCGACTTTGGCAGCGAGGCGCCGCGCGGTCTGGGGCATGAGTTGCATCAGGCCGGTCGCACCGGCACTCGAGACGGCATTGGCTTGAAAGTAACTCTCTTGACAAATCAGACCGAGGACGAAATGAACATCCAGGCCACGGATGGAGCAATACTTCTTGATGATATCATCGAAATCGAGTGGATAGGCGATGCGCCAAAAGAGTTCGGGCAATCGCGGGTCTGCCCTGAGCAGACAGGAATTCAGGCGGTCGCGCAAGATCCGCGAAACTTGCATCCGCTCACCAAGGAGATGCCGCAGGACCACTTGTCGCCACCAAAGACCGGAACTCTCGCCGAGTTCCTCTTTTGCGGCAGGCCACTCGCGCAGCGCAAGCTCCGAAAGACGCAGATGCTCCAAAAGGCAGAATTTCTCAAAATGGGGATGAGTTGTTGCATTCCCTTCGCAGATGAGAGGCTCAAAACAGACCGTCCCTTGATTCGTGCGAAAGGACTGTGCGGAGGGCAACTGCGAGAGGGCCAGAATGCTGTAGTAGGAGAAGGGAAAGGAGGCCGCAGTTTGTGCAAAAAATTCTCGCGCAAGGTGATGCGGTCCCATTCTTTCGAA
>JAZDIW010000005.1:0-3825 GCA_043804575.1 bacterium | reverse complement strand
TCACAACGACTCAGAGAAATCGAATCAGGCCCATAGACCACCGCCAAGCCGTTGACTGCCGCGCTGTCCGCTTCAATGAGTGGCCGATCTTTCTTCACGACCGGCTCGCGAGAACGCGTGAGCCAATAGAGCAGAATCAACGCAATGAAGAGCGCAAGCAACAGAATTGTTCGCTTCCCCATGCTCAGACCTCCTTTACCTTCCGCTGACGACGGAAAATCCAGCGTCCTACTCCCACGAGGATCACCAGTGCGGGCGGCCCGATGACATTCGCCAGCTTCACCGTCTGCTTCGTCGCATCCGTGACTTCCTTAAGCGGTCGAATTGCCGCCTCACGCCCACGAATTTGCATCAGGTCGCTGTCCTGCGTCAACCAATCCACCGCATTCAGGAAGAAGACGCGATTGGCGGGATTGCCTGCATACGCATCCTGCGCGAAATTGCCGTCTCCCACAATCACCATCCTCGTCTCCGGGCTTTGCTCGATGACTCGGACGGAAGGTGGCGAGACGGTCGAATCCGTGGGATGGGGAATGGATTTTCCACGGAAGAAACTCTCGAAGGAGCCCGAATAGGCAACGGCCAGCAGCTTCTCTCCATCGCCGAATCCTTCCTTCAGCATGCCCGACATGGGATTGATGTCGTAGCGCCCCTGCTGAACGCGCGTCCTCGTGCTCGACGAGAAGAGTGGAACGCATTCAATCCCCCTGCTGCCGGGGGAAATCGTATCAATCGAACTGGGGAAAAAGAGCATCATGGACTCGATGTCTTTGACAATCGGGCTCTTCTTGTTGAAATTCCCGATCTCCGGGAACGGCGGATATTGCACCATGTTACTAATCACGAAGAAGGCCTGCTGCTGCCGGATATTGACCATGCCGCACTGCGCATCCGTCACCAAATTATTGTTCACCACGAATCCATAATGGCGCATCAAATCATCGAGCTGCAAATTGGTCGGCAGCGCCTGCGATTCCTGAAGCCGCGCCTTCACCTTATTGATGAGCCAGGCGACTTTGCCGCCGCGCATGATGTATTGGTCAAGGACAAACTTCGCCCAGTAGTCAAAGGGCTCCTTCGGTCCGATAATCAGAAGAGTCTCAATATCCGGGTCAATCAGCTCATTGCCCGAAATCGAAACCGGCACCACCTGATAGTTCTTCTCCAGACGCGTACCGATCTGCTGTAATTCCTCGCGAACATCGGGCGTGCCGAATCCCGTCAGGATGCCCACTTTGCGAATCTTTTCCGCGGTGAGGCGTTTGACAATGGAGGTCAAATCGTATTCCAAATTGGAGATGTCCTGAATCAGGGGAATCGTCTCGTGCTTGTCCTGGTAGATGAGCACCAGCCCCATATAGACTTTTTTGAGCTCGAGCTTGTCCTTGGCCATCACATTCACCTGCACCGGCGGAATGCGATAGCTCTGCGCCTCGCGTTCGAGCTTCTCCTCGGAGACCGGATCCACGAACTCGAAGTGGAATTTCCCGCGCCCGTAGGAGCGGTAGTCTTCGAGGGCATCCTTCAAGTAACGCGCATTCGCATTGTAAGGAGGCGGCAAGTCCTGTGAAAAGTACGCCTTTACCGTCAGGCGGTCCTGCAAATTCGCGACCGCTCTGCGCGACGCCGCCGAAAGCGTATAAATTCGATTCTCCGTCAGGTCAAGCCGCGCAAACAGCCGAACGCCGATCAAATTGATGACCACGAGAATGGCCGCAATCAAGACAAGATTCGAGATGGCCGTCGCCGACCAGGGTTTCTTTTTCATAGTTTGTGTGTGTTTGTTACAAGCCTTCTGTCGCCGCTATTGGGTCGCCAGACCCGCAATGGCATCCAATTTCCTTCACCTATCGCACTTTTTCGCCCGCGACCGGAGGTCGCAGCTGCTGCTGCCTGCAAAAAGGTTTGATTGTTGAGTCATCTTCCGTATCCGGCAGAGCGCAAACGCCTTCTCGGCAACGACGGGAGACAGGCAGAATGCGTAGCGCCCAGCTTGCTGGGCTCAATGCCACAGGAGTTTCCCGACACCCATGCATCATCGCGCTTTGAGAGAGCAACAACGCTCAAATTGGTGGACCTTATCACAATAGGGGACTTTTCAGCCCAGCAAGCTGGGCGCTACGAGCTTAAGGGTCGGTTGCGCGCAGCCGACCCATGTTCACCATCAATCCCCTTTCCTGCGCCCCAGAGAATGACTGGCAAGCAAGAGTGCGAAGAAGATGATGCTGAAATAGTAGAGCAAATCTCGCGTGTCAATGACACCGCGTGAGATATTTTCGAAATGGTAGTCAATCGAAAGGTATTCAAAAATCGAGACCAGCGGCGTCGGAATGAAGAAGAGAATCTTGTCCAGAAGGAAGAAGACCAGAATAATCACCAGCGCCACGATGAACGCCACGACCTGATTTTCCGTCAGCGCCGAAGCAAAAATGCCGATCGCCAAATAGCCCGCGCCCATGAACAGGAGACCCAAATAGCCTCCGATGACCTGCCCCTCATCCAGATTCCCCATGAAGCTGACGCTGATGGCGTAGAACCAAGTGAAGATCAGCGCCACGGCCAACAGCGCGAGCGCCGCCAGGAACTTCCCGACGATGATTTCGCTGTCCCTAATCGGGTAAGTCACCAAGAGCTCAATCGTGCCGACTTTCTTCTCCTCGGCCACCAGCCGCATCGTAATCGCCGGTATAAAGAAAATGAAAACGAGCGGAATAATCCCAAAGGCCGTCCGCAAACTCGCCTGATTCATCAGGAACAGGTTCACCCCGAAGAAATAGCCGGTGATGAGCAGGAAGAAGGTGACGACAATGTAGGCCGCAGGCGAATTGAGATAGGAGCGGGCTTCTTTCTTGAAAATGGTGTAGATGTTTTGCATGATACAATCGTTTATGCTTATTCGAATATCTCGAGCGTCATGTACAAATACCGTTTTTCGAAAGGTTGTGTCATTTTCTTTGCACCAGCCCCCACCGTCCTCGGTGGGGGGCATGCGGGACGCAGGAGCATCCCGCCTAGTGATAGATATGGCTTAAAGGGCAATCCTTTCCACAAGCAACCTTCGAGCGGTATTTACTCCTTTGCCTGAACCGCCGTTCCTTCCGTCTCCCGCGTCAACACGCGGAAGACCTCCTCGAGACTCAGCCGCTCGCGGTGCAGCTCCAAAATCGGCCAATTCTCGGATACGGAAAGACGCCAAAGCGCCTCGCGCAAATCCGTGCCCGCCGCCGACTCCAAACGAATTCCGATCGAACCATCATCCGTCGGAATCTCACGGGCATCCTCCACACTCGCCATCTCTCTCGCCTTCGTCAGGAGCGTCTCGCGCGGTGCTTTCACATGCGCATGGATGATGTCTCGCCCGCGGAAACCGGCCGAAAGCTCGTCGGGCTTGCCGTCGGCGACGAGTTTCCCGCGATTGATGATGATGATGCGCGAGCAGGTCGCCTGCACTTCCGGCAAAATGTGCGTCGAGAGAATCAGCGTCTTTTCCTGACCAAGACGCTTGATGAGCGTGCGGATTTCGGCAATCTGATTCGGATCCAATCCCGCCGTCGGCTCATCGAGAACGAGAATCTCCGGATCATGAATCATCGCCTGCGCCAGTCCCACGCGCTGGCGATACCCCTTCGAGAGCTGACCAATATCCTGCCCCAAGACCTCCTCAAGTCCGCAAATCGCAATCATTTCGCGGATGCGCTGCCGCTTTTGGGTTGCGTCGAGTCGCCGAAGCTCGCCAGCATAGTGCAGATAGTCGAGCACATTCATATCCGCATAAATCGGAGCCATTTCGGGCAAGTAACCGATTTTCTTGCGGACTTCGAGTGA
>JAZDIW010000004.1:0-6653 GCA_043804575.1 bacterium | reverse complement strand
GGGATCAGCGCTCTCTTGCGAAGCTGTCTGATTGCCGCCTTTCCGGTCGGCCGCTCGTGCACTTCCAAAATGATTTCTTCCATACTATCTCTTATCCTGTTCTTGTTGACCGATTCTGAAAAATCATCTACAGATTCGAAGAGACACCCGAATCTCAATCCTCACATGACCCACAGCTACGTCTTCAGCTGCTGCACAAAGAGGGAACTGAGCGACCGGTCATGGTGAATCGAAAGAATCGCCTCGGCGAAAATCTTGGCGGTGGAAACCAGATGGATTTTGCGGAAGCGTTCCTGCTGAGGCGTCGGCACGGTGTCGCAAATGAACACCTCCGTCACTCGCGAGCCTTCGATATTCGCCACGGCATCGCCGGAAAAAATAGGGTGCGTGATAAGCGCCGTGATTTCCCGCGCACCTCTTTTCTTCAGGATTTCGACGGTGGCAACAAAGGTATTGCCCGTATCAATCATATCGTCCACGAGCAGCACGGACCGCTCGGCGACTTCCCCGATGAGGTTGGCTTCCGCAACCTGGTCGTGGCGCTCGCGATGCTTGTCCACGACGGCAAAGTCGGTGTTGAGCTGATTGGCATAGAAGCGAGCCAGCTTGATGGAACCGACATCGGGAGCCACAATCACCAAATCCGGCATCGGATGCTCCTGCAGCCAATCAATATAGAGCTTCGAGGCATGAATATGGTCGAAAGGAATTTTGAAGAACCCCTGAATCTGCGGGGCGTGCAAATCCATCGCGAGGACTCGGTCGGCGCCCGCCGCCTCAATCAAGTCGGCGACCAATCGCGACGTAATGGGTACGCGAGGTTGATCCTTGCGGTCTTGGCGCGCGTAGGCAAAATAGGGAATCACGGCGGTAATCCGGCGAGCGGACGCCCGCTTGGCCGCATCAATGAGAATCAGGAGCTCCAGCAAATTCTCCGCCGGCGGCTGAGTCGGTTGAATCAGAAAAACATCTCGCCCGCGGACATTCTCATTGTATTTCGCCCAGATCTCGCCGTCGGCAAAACGCTTCACCTCCGCCGAGCCAAGCTCCATCCCCGCTTCTTTGGCGATGCGCGCCGCCAGCTCCGGATGAGCCGAGCCGGTAAAGATTTTTATCTGCTCGTTGGACATTTCAGCCAATTTCCGCGTGGAAGGAGCATCCACTCTCGCTCTATGTGCTATCTATCAGGGAGTCCCATCATGGCCCCGGATTTGGCGCGGCAATCTCGCCTCGCACAAAATGACTGCTGAGCTATCCAGAAAATTCCGCTATCCGCTCTTCTTTGGGTGAACGAGACATGGCTTCGCGCAGCTCACCCAAAAGCACTTCCAATGGTTCACTCGCTATGCACAATCTTTTCCAAATGGAATAATTCAGAATATTCCAGAAGGTCATTGCCATGGCAATATCCGCAGATTGGGTTTCGCGGATTCGCCTTTCTTCGACCACTTTCGCGGCCAAGGGGACCAAGGGTTCAAAGGTCCCGCCTCTTTCGGCCCAATGTCTTGTGCGAATGCCAAATCCGCTCTTGGGGCGAGCGAGGATGAATTCGGGAACCTTGCCCTGACGAGCCATCTCTTTTCGCAGCGCGTTCTCGGGCCCTTTCAGTTTCCATCGCCACGGGATCGAGAAGACATAGTCCAAAACGGTTGAATCATAGAAAGGAGAATAGAGAATCCTCTTGTTTCCTTCGGCGATCTTGACATTAATCCCCAGAGTAACCGCCTCGTCACCTAAGAGAGAATAGAGCGATGCGACATCCTGTATCGAGCCTTGTTCAAACTTCGCCATGGAATTGTATCGCCCGATGATGATATCCTTTTCCGTAACCTGAAAGTAATCGCACGCCCATTTCTTGCTTCCGTACAAATCATGCCAGGACCAAAGTGGATTGCCGGGATCCGACAAGGGATATTTCGAAGCGCATTGCTCCAATCCATGAACATATCCCTTTCCTCTTCCGGTTGCTTTCGAGATCACCTTCAACAGGACTCGCAGAGGCTTCTTGGACAACAGCCGAAATACCGGCTTGCCCATCATATACAAATAGTTTCGGAAGTTCCCGAAAGCCCCGCCGGCACCGAGCCCTTGAATTACGATTCTCTTCTCTTGGGGAATTCCCCCATGGAAAAGCAAATGCATGCACGGAGATTGCAGATGATGAACCGGTTCCTCCGCCAGGGCGACGGCCTTCAAAAAACCGACAAGATAGTCCGGAGTTGTTGTCTCATAGTGAAGGTGATTTGTCCCAAGAGCCTTTCCTGCAGATAAGGCATATCTCCTTTCCATATTCAGCTCGGGCTCCTCAAACGGATATTCCGTCGAGTAGGATGCCTGGATTCCGAGTCGATCCTGACAGATTCTGCACAAGGTGGTGGAGTCGATACCACCGCTGAGCAACGCCGCAACCTCATCCTTGCAGGGAGTCAACTTCTCCAGAGATGCAACCAGGCGGTCATAGATCTGCCTTGCCGCATCCGAAAGGGAGCGTATGTCAGCATTCTCTCCCGGGATCTCATAGCAGCCCACGGAGCGAATTCGGCATCTGTCTGTCGCGATCTGAACACACAATCGGCCTCCGGAATATAGCTGCTCAATATTCCTGTATAATGTCCGCGGAGGCATGACATGCCGATAGACAAAGAACTCAGGCAACACATCCGGATTTTCTTCAATGACAACCCCCGCCTTTCTCAGCAGGGAGATGTGCGTTGAACAGAAGAAATCGCCGTTGGAGTTGATGTGATAGTAGATTGGCCTGCCGGATAGCGTCGGCTTGAAAATCGAAAGCTGTCTTTCACTTCGGTCAAAGCGGACCTGCGAAAAGGCCACATCCCCGCAGTCTGGCGAGGACCTCAGGGGAGACTCCACAAGCGAGCATCCGTTCGCATCCGAGACGACCTTGCACAAGTAGTCATCGGCAACAATGGTCAGGATGCTTGAATCCACCTCGGACTCCTTCACATCCGCAGGCCGAAAAGCCTGTGCCATTGCCTGCTTTGTCACAGCAACCAAGAACATGCGGCTACATGGAAATGCTATGGAAGCAAGTGCGGCACCCCTTCACGAAGGGGCCTTCTGCACTCCCTCTGGCCATCGAGCGTAAACGGCTCAGGTTGCTCATGGAGCTCCGCCGGAACTCCCTGTCGGAATCCGCTACGTTGAAAACAGACTCCTCAGGGAAGGGAGCACGCACCGTTTCCTGCCCCGCTATGCAAGGCGGACACGTTCCCCCATCTCGAAGAAAAGAATGTGCTATTATCTTTGAAATCGTCCCCTCGGCCTTTCTTTCGGCGGGCGGGCCTCATCGACCCGAATCGTACGCCCTCCAAAGTCCGAGCCGTCCAACGCGGCTTTGGCGCTCTCGGCCTCCTTGGTGTTCGACATCTCGACAAAGGCGAAGCCCTTGCCTTCGATGACATTCGCCTGTTTCACCGTGCCGTGCGTGGAGAACAATTCCTCCAACTGCTCGCTGGTTACATTGTAGGACAGGTTTCCTACATAGAGCCGGTTGCCCTGCATTCTACACTCCTCTACGAATAATTAGGGTGACTGCAAAATAATGTTTCCTCCGGAGGCAGAAGCAAGGGAACGATTCCAACCCCCTAAGCGAGGACATTACGCAAAAAAACAGATGTCTCCCCCCACAGGTAGCCGAAGATATTTCAGTATCCTCGGAAGTTGCGCCTCGGCTTTTCTCTCGGGGGACGAGCCTCATCGACCCGAATCGTACGCCCTCCAAAGTCCGAGCCGTCCAACGCGGCTTTGGCGCTCTCGGCTTCCTTGGCACTCGACATCTCGACAAAGCCGAAACCTTTGCCTTCGATGACATTCACTTGCTTGACCGTGCCGAACTGACCAAACAATTCCTCCAACTGCTCGCTCGTCGCGGTGTAGGACAGATTTCCTACATAGAGCCGGTTGCCCTGCATTCTACACTCCTCTACGAATAATTAGGGTGACTGCAAAATAATGTTTCCTCCGGAGGCAGAAGCAAGAGAACGATTCCAACCCCCTTTGGCGAGAACATCACGAAAAAAGATGATTTACTTACTGGTTTTTGAGAATCTGTTGGTTTTCTTCTCCGAGCTCCGCCACTAACAATCCTTGAAGCGCACTGGCGGAACGCAGGCGGCGGCGATCGACAGGTCTGCGACGCGAGCGTTCAATTGGTGGATGCCAGAATGATGGTTCCCCCTGCCAGTCCGAGGATAAACAGGCCCCAAAGTGTGCCCCTACCCTCGGCGATTTTGTTTTTGACAAAGACGGCCTGGCAAAACAGCGCCAGTCCCGAGGCACCTCCTAAGAGCACCAGACCGTAGCCAATGATGCGGAAGATCATTTCTTTCTTTCACCAAGTTTCGCCCGTAGCTGGGGCGGAAGGATTCGAACCTCCGATGCGGGGACCAAAACCCCGTGCCTTGCCGACTTGGCTACGCCCCAGGGTTCCGCAAGCCGCGCGGTTTATGACGACTGCCCATGCCCGGGGGCATTTGGGATCTCCGCCGCCTGAGCCACCAGCCGCCGATACTCGCCCAAAATCTGACCTTCAAGACCCTGACGAAAATCATTCGAGATGGGATGGGCGATGTCCTTGTACGTACCATCCTCGAGTTTCCGGCTGGGCATGCAAACGAACAGCCCGTCCTTACCGGAAATGATTTTCAATCCCCGGACAACGAAGACATCATTGAATGTGATATTCACGAACGCCTTCAGCTTGTCCTCATCGCGCAAACTGATGTTGACCTCGGTGACCTCGAGTCCTTGCCCTTTGTTCATCAAAACCTCCACAGGTGTCCCTTCCGTTGAAATTTCACAGATGCTCCCTTCGTTCATCCGTGAGGCAGTCGTGCTCGCGCGATGGGGGAGCAGATCAAAGTTGGATAACGGCGCTGGAAAAAGGCTGCCGCTCGGTCGGCATCAGACCGCTGCCGAAAGACGCCAAACAGCGTTCCCCCGCTGCCCGAAAGCGCGGCGAATTGCGCTCCCTCCCCAAGAAGCTGCTGCTTGATTTCTCGAAGTTCGGGAAACCGACGGAAGACAGCGGGCTCAAAGTCATTGGCTGCAAGGGCTTGGAGCGCGGGCAGGGGGTCAGGCTGAAAAATGTAACCTCTCAAAATACATTTTTTTTCTCGATTTGTCAAGGCCACTTGGGCATTTTCATACGCCCATTTCGTACTCACGGCAATTTGTGGGATAACAAGAACAACCGTTCCGCCAATGGCTCCTTCCAGCCACTCCAGAAGGTCCCCGCGGCCGGTTGCCCAGGCCAAGCCTCCTCTCAGAAAGAAAGGGCAGTCGGCCCCCATTTCCGAGGCGACTTGTTCCAAAACGCTCACCTCGATGTTCAGGTTCCAAAGCCGCCGCAGCCCCCACAGGGTCACGGCACCGTTGCTCGAGCCGCCTCCCAGCCCTCCGCCAATCGGAATGCGCTTTGTAAGATGCACCGCCGCTTTTCGAGGATGACCCATCGCCTGCGAGAGCTTCGTCGCCGCCCTCGCTATTAGATTGTCTTCGCCGCAATCCAAGGCCTTGTCCGTGCAGCTCAGCCGCCACTCGTCTGCCGGACGAAACTCCAGCCGGTCGGCAAGGGATATCTCCTGAAAGACGGTCTCGATATCATGATAACCATCCGGACGGCGAGCAAGAATGCGCAAGCCAAGATTGATCTTGGCCGGGGATTCCAGGGCAAAACCTTCTTCTCCGGGAAGAAACTGAAGGGGAGGGTAGGAGGTAGAATCCTGCGTCGTCAAGTTCGCTCTGACCGCCGCCATGCGCGGCGGTCTTTCTTGGTCGCGTTCCCGATTTCCTATGGTGCCTCAGTACTGATGATAATGATAGTAGTGGAAATGGTAGTAGTAAGACCCGTAGATCTTCTTGATGTCGAGGCCATTGAGAACGACGCCAAGGAAAGGAACGCCGACATTGCGCAGGAGCGAAATGGCATGATTCACTTCACGCGGCGAGACAAATCCGGAAGCCACCACGAGCAAGGTTCCATCCACTCGCGACGCCAGAACCACCCCGTCGGCAACGGCCATGAGGGGCGGGCTGTCCATCAGCACAAAGTCATACTTCTGCCGCGTTGTTTCGATGAAATCCCGAAACGCGTCCGACGCGGTCATTTCGGAAGGATTTTCGGGCTCCTCGCCCGATGTCACAATGGAAAGAGTCTCAATATCCGTCGGCTTTGCCGCTTGCTCCAGAGTCAAAGAACCCTGCAGGATATCCGTCAATCCCGGCGTTCCGTCGAACCCGAAGAACTCGTGCAGCGCCGGATGACGCAAATCGGAGTCCACCAGCAGCACGCGCGCTCCCGTGCGGGCGACCGTGACACCCAAATTGGCCAGCACGGTGGACTTCCCTTCTTTCGTCGCCGCCGAAGTGATCATGAGGACTTTTTTCGTGGGATTGTGGTTCAGAAGCTGAATGTTCGTGCGCAAGGTGCGGTAGGCTTCGGAAACCGGCGAGCGCGGCGAGAAGTGCGTGACGAGTTTGGACTCCAAGCGGTCCAATTCGTCCACCGAATAGGGTCGGCCCTCTTGTTTCAAGCGCCGTGCCACCTCCGCGAGCTTTACGGCAGGAATCGAGCCCAAGAAAGGGAGCTGATGTCGTTCGAGGTCCTCGGGAGTCTTGATCGTGTCGTCGAG
>JAZDIW010000003.1:0-2540 GCA_043804575.1 bacterium | reverse complement strand
CACATAGAAGCAAGTCAGCTCTTTGCCGGTGAACGCATTGACATAGCCTCCGCCCTGCTCAATCGTCCGCGCAATATCAAGCGCACTGCGCGTCCGCGTTCCCTTGAAAGCCATGTGCTCGATGAAATGGGAGATACCGCCGGTCTCCTCCGCTTCATGGCGAGACCCGACGGTGACCCATATACCAAGAGCCACGGAGCGAACACCGGGCACTCGCTCCGTAACAATGCGAAGTCCGCTCGGAAGCTCCGTCTTATGGAAGAGGGCTGAGGTGGTCAAGGTTTCTCTTTGGTCCGCGATTTGGGGGAAGGATGTCGGTCTCCGCCGGATTTCCCTGCGACCTTTTTCACGCGGCTCGGAAAAGGCCGCGTCGTCATTTTGAAGCCGGTTCTCGATTGGGAAGAAGGACTTTCCGAGACAAATCCAATTTGCCTTGCGCATCCACTTTGAGGAGTTTCACTTCCAGTTCATCACCTAATTGAAGATAGTCGCTCACTTTCCGGATGCGTTGATGTTCAATTTGCGAGATGTGGAGCAAACCTTCACGCCCGGGAAGAATTTCGACAAAGGCTCCGAAATCCGTGATTCGCTTCACCGTACCCCGATAGACCTTGCCGACTTCCGGCACCTCGAGCATTCCGCGGATGATGTCTGCGGCGCCCTGAGCTTTCGCCATCTCCGGGGACGCGATGCAGACGGTGCCGTCATCCTGAATATCAATGGTGGCGCCCGTTCGCTCAATGATTTCGCGAATGGTCTTGCCACCGGGGCCGATGATGAGGCCGATCCTGTCCGGGTCAATCTTGAGGAAGAGGATTCGGGGTGCATAGACCGAGAGCTCGGGCCGCGGTTCGGCAAGTGTCTGGCCCATTTTGTCCAAGATGAAATGGATTCCTTCCCGGGCCTGTGCCAGAGCTTGCCGCATGAGTTCGAGCGAAATCCCCTCGATCTTGATATCCATTTGGCAAGCCGTGATGCCGTCGCGCGTTCCCGTGATCTTGAAATCCATGTCGCCCAAGTGGTCTTCATCGCCCAGAATATCCGAAAGAACGGCCACATCCCCCGCCTCTTTGATAAGACCCATCGCCACACCGGCCACCGGCTTGCGGAGCGGCACTCCCGCGTCCATGAGCGCAAGACTTCCGGCACAGACAGTTGCCATGGAAGACGAGCCGTTGGATTCCAATATGTCCGAGACGATTCGAATCGTGTAGGGAAACTCCTCCCAGGGCGGCAAGACCGACCGCAGAGCCCGAGTAGCCAGATTCCCGTGACCGACCTCTCGCCGTGATTGGCCCAAGAACTTGCGGATTTCTCCAACGGAAAAGGGCGGGAAGTTGTAGTGAAGCATGTAAGATTTCGTGTAGACGCCTTCCAAACCGTCAATCTTCTGCTCGTCGAATTTCGTCCCGAGTGTCACCATCCCCAACGCCTGCGTTTGCCCCCGGGTGAAGAGTGCGGAACCGTGAACTCGCGGGAGCAGGCCCACCGAAATGTCGATTTCGCGAATTTCCTTCAAGCCCCTTCCGTCCAAACGAATCCCTTTGCGAAGAACATTGTCGCGCATTCTTTTCTGAAAGTGGCGATGGATCCACTCGGAGATATACTTGGCGTCATCAGGAAATTCCTCGGTTAAGGCAAGGATGGCGGCTTCCTCCAACTCTCTGAGTCTGGCACGACGCTCCTGTTTTTCGGAAACACGCGACAGCTCTTCGATGGCGCTCTGCAACCGACCTTCGAGTTTCCGGTCAAGCTCCTCGATGCGAGGCGGAGGCGGCACATCGAGTTTGGGCTTGCCCACTTCTGCCATCAGTTCCTTCTGCAAGGCCACCACGCGCCGAATCTCTTCGTGCGCCCTGCCGATCGCTTCCACCATCAAATCATTGGAGATTTCGCGCGCTTCGCCCTCGACCATGAGGATGGATGTTTCGGAGCCCGCGACAACCAGATCCAGAAGACTCTCCTCGAGTTCCTTGCGAGTCGGATTGATGATGTATTGACCGTCCACCATGCCGATGCGAACCGAAGCAATGGGACCCAAGAAAGGAATCTCCGAGACGGAGAGAGCCGTCGAAGCCGCAATGGCGCCGAGCGTATCCGGATCCGTTTGCCCGTCGGAAGAAAGCACCGCGACCATAATCTGAAGTTCGCTGTAGAAACCATCGGGAAAGAGAGGGCGAATGGGGCGGTCAATGAGGCGCGCCGACAGAATTTCCTTCTCTGAGGGCCGGCCCTCCCGGCGGAAGAAACTCCCCGGAATCCGCCCGACGGCGGAGAGCTTCTCGCGATAATCCACGGAGAGAGGCAAGAAATCAAGTTCCTGCTGTGTTTCCGGGGCGACGACCACCGTTGCCATGAGAACCGAATCGCCATAGGTCAGCCAACAGGCTCCATTTGCCTGATTGGCCACGCGTCCGACTTCGAGCGTGAGAGGAAAACGCCCCAGCTCGATTACTTTTTTACATATCATCGTAGGTTTGTCCTTACAGTGTGATTTATCGGCGCAGACCCAGTTCTTGGGTCAGCGAACGGAATCGCTC
>JAZDIW010000002.1:0-11138 GCA_043804575.1 bacterium | reverse complement strand
TATTACGGGCGGCGAAAACATGCCGAGGCCATTCGGGAATATCAGCGGCTCTTGCAGCTCTATCCCGACGGCGACAAAGTGCCCGCGGCGCTTCTGAAACTCGGTTTGGCCCATCAGAATCTTCAGAACTTGCGCGAAGCGAAAAAGCAGTGGGACGCCTTGATCGAGAAATATCCGAAGAGTCCCGAAGCGGCCCTTGCCAAAGACCGGCTGAAGAACTTGCCGAAGCTTTAGACACGAGATTGTGGAACGAGCCGAGCGGGTTTTATGACCCACATCGGCGAGAACCGCAATTGAAAATGTAGGGGCGCACCCATGTGTGCGCCCGCTCTTGTCGTGCTCCAGCGTATGATTTTCTCACCGCTGCGACCGATGAAACGGAAAGCCCCGCTGTGGAAGCGGGGCTTTTTCACATAAAGAAACATCGGGATTTTCTTCTCTTGGGCCTTCCTGCCTTCTTCCGCATCCCTACATCAGAGCACGAGGAATCGATGAAGCAATGTGTCGTTGAACCGCCGAAAGAGAGGTAACCGCCGACATCTGAGTAGGAGTGATCATTTCGACTTCTTGGGCTTAAGCAACCGCTCCAACAGGCGAGTCTGTTTGCGGATTTCCTTCAGCAGTTCTCGGCAGCACTCTTCACTCGCATCCGGCTTGTCGTGGTCCGGTGGTCTCTCCGGTACCCGCGACAGCACGGCCTTGTCTCGGACCGCTTCGCGTTCAACGGGCTCTCCATCGCGGCTCTTGCCGATGGCATGGAACTGGAAGTGGTAGGTACCGGCCACGAGGGTGTGGGTGAAAGTTCGTGCGTATTCTCCGTCGTTGGGGTCTCCGTCGGAATGAGCCCCGTCATCCAAGAGCTGCAGAGTCTGGGTGGCGCCGTTCGGGGCGGTGGCTCTCACGGTCACATCGCAGTTCATGACGGGCAATCCCGCTTCGGACATCAGTGCCGAAAGGAGAATCGGGTCTCCCACATAGACCGGGCCGGGTGTCACGAAAGGCGTCATCCGGAAATTGCTGCCGACGCCGATGGCGATGCCATAGAGGATGGACTGCGAATACTCCTTGCACCTGGACGGCAGGAAGCCGAGCTTTTTGCTTTTGGGATCGGGCATGCCCATGCAGATGCGCTTGGGATGCTCGACGATGACCTTCCAGCGTCCGGCATACCGTTCGGGCTTCTGCGTCGGCATCTTGAACTCGACGAATCGGGCCTGACTGGTGGCGCCCGCCCGGAGTTGGAAGCCCGCCGGAACCGCGGCCGGATCAATGATTTCGCCCCGAGGTGAGAGGCAGTAGAACGGGAGCCGCAGCCCCTGCCAATCGTAGAGAACGATGAGTGCCTTCACATCGCCACGCAGCACATCGAACTCGATCTCATGCACTTGCCCGGGCGCGATCCAGTACATCGGATCGAGCACGGAAGGCAAGTTGGCGATGTCCATGAAGATCTGCGTATAGTATTTCTCGAGCTGGAAGTATTTCTTCCCAGCGAGGTCTTCATCGACATGGAAGAAATTCCCCTGACTGGCCAGTTGGCTCAATTCTGCAGGATCAATGTCCGAGGTCTTTCCAAGCCCGATGGTGTAAACATTAATATCTGAAGGCACGGTTATCGGACTCGTGTTGACGAAGTCCAACCACAATAGCGGCTTAGACTTGGGTCCGCCGAGAATGCTGTACCACTGCCCACTTCCCGCCGGATCTTCGAATGCGGTGTTGTCTTTGCCGTCGCTGAGCACGACCACGGCTCTGCGCAGTTGCGGCGGAGTGACCGAGCGCGGCGACAGAACCTGTCCAAAAGCCGTCACGGCGCCGGCCGCGATGGCCGTGTTCCCGGTGGCTGGGGGGATATCATTCTGGACTTTCTGAAGGATCTGGTTCTGCGTCGGTGAGGTTGTCGTTGACACGGGCGAGATCGGAACGACGACCTCCGGAAGGTGATTGAAGCGGACGACTGTGACGCGGTCGTCCAGGTTCGGACGCAGCAATTCCACGAAGAGCTGACTGGCGGCGATCGCGGCGTCCATCTTCACGCGGGATCCGAGGGATTGGGTCATGGAGCCGGAGCGATCGACGACAAGGCCGACATCCAGAGCGACTGGTGGCGTGATCTCGGCGTCCAACGGGAAAGTCCAAGTATGGCTGCTCGGAAAGTTGGTGGCGTTGTGCCCGCTGAGCTTCAGCGTCGCGCTTACTCCCGGTCTCGGCGTGTCATTGGCGAAAAAGGAGACGGCGACGACCGTTTTGCCGCTGCCCGTCGGCCCGCCTCCGCAGGCAAATACCGGATTCACGGTATAGGACCGATTTCCCGGAGCGTCGGTGACGGAACCATTGGGATCCGGCAGTCCGAAGAGAGCGGCGTCGGGCCCGCTGATGGAAGCCTGGAAGGTCAACTGCGCGTCGCCGGTATTCTGCACTTCGAAGATCCGCACGGTGCGGAATCCCTGTTCCACCTGACCGAAGTCCATCGGTGGCGACAGCGGTACGACGATCTCGGCGTTGGGCACGCAGCCCTCGCCCTCCAAATGGATCGAGTGCGGGCTGCCGGCGGCGTTCGTCGTAATGTTCAGCGTCGCGGAGTGGGAACCTTCCGAGGGAGGCGTGAATCCCAGTGAGATCGTTTGCGATTGGGCGCAGTTCAGCGTGCCGTTGAATCCGGCACAGGTGAATCCGGAGACATTCAGCACCGGTACGCTGACGGTCAGAGGCGCTGAGCCGTTATTGGTGATTGTCAGGGTTTGACCGGGTGCAGCGGTACCGACCGGCCGTATCCCAAAGTCGAATGTTGTCTGATTGAACTGGGCTTTGGGCTGAGCGGGGACGCCCTTGCCCGAGCACTTGAGCTTGTTGTCGCCGTTGGCGGGTGAGGTCGAGACCGCGAGTTCCACCGAGTTCCAATTGCCGGTCGAGGTAGGATTGAAAGCGACCGTCACATCGAGCGTTTCATTCTTCGCCAGCGAGGCCGGGAGGGTCTGCGATGTGCTCTGAACGGTAAACGGAGGATTGTTAGCGATCGAATTGACGGTGAGGCAGTCGTTCCCGGTGTTCTTAATCGTGAACTGCTTTGTTGATGGTGCGACAGGACACCCTCCGACCGCGACATCAGAGAATGTTTGCGAAGATGGCGAGACTTGGCACTCACCGAGGGGACGCGGGCATTTCTGTTGTTTGCTGGTGCCGCCCGTTGAGTAGTGAATGATGAGCTGAGTGGCGGTGGCTTCCCCGGTGGTCTGGCCTGTCGCAATGATCGAGGTACCCAATGAGCAAAGGTTATCACCGTTGTCACTGCGCCGGATCGCCACGCTCGTTTGTTGCGTGCCATCAAGGCCGTAAGCGAGGAAGACCACGCCATTACCCTGGCTGGGATTGGCGACGGGCAACGCAGTACTCGAGCTCGCGGAGACCGTAAGGATGGTCACCCAGCTCCAGGTGTTGAAGTTCACCAGCAGGATTCGTCGGGTGCCCGAACCGGCGATGGACTCCACATCAAGGACCAACAAATACTTATTGCCGAGCACCATGTAGTGAAGCTGATGGTTCGTCATTTTCGGCTGAAAGAGGCTCTGCGATCCTTGTTGAACCAGGAGACCCGGATTCGCACCCGAAGTGGTCAGTGTAACCGTCTTGCCGTCGAAGGATGTACTGGGAGCGGAACTCCAATTGATGGTGTTGATAAAGAGACCGACTTGAATGTCGAGCGGTGTGCAAGGCATGGCGTTTCCTCCATGGATAATGATTGTCTGACAGCCCCCCTTCCACGGCGGAGCCTTTGTTTTGTCGTTCCTGTGTGTTTCTTAGCCGGCCTATTTCCTGATTTTCAGCAGACCATCTTCGCATGAAATTATTCTAAGTGAAATGGAGCGGATCTCTTCCGTGTCAAATTCGACAAGTAGGGTGTCCGTTCCCTTCAACTTCCACCGGCCCGTGAACCGATTCAGACCATCCGTAGGGGCTATGCGGTACAGGACAAATTCTCCGGTCTGTTTGATCTCAAAACCCTCCCGGCCTCGGGATCGTGGAAACGGATAGTCAAAAGGCCGGTAGACATAAGCCATGTCGGTATCCTCTTCATGCGAATGCACCCAGTGCGAAAAGATCGCCGGCGGCAATCCGCGCTGTTCGTGACGGCAGGCCCCGACGAACAGCGGCAGCGCAGTAAGACAGATCAGCAGAAGTCCACACCGGTCTATGGAAAGTCCCTTCATCGCGATAACCTGCGTCTCAGTATCAGAATGATGATGATAATGAAGACGATGATTACGATAATCAGGATGAGCCAGCATAGCCGGCAAGGTGGTGGAGGTGGCGCGACAGGTTGACCCGCGTCATGGGCCACTTTGACGACAAAAGTCACCCCACCCACAGGCTTGTCGTTTTCCGAAAGTTGCATGAGATTCAACTTGAACACATTGTTCCCGACCGGGCGATCCGGACGCGGCACCATTCGGACGGCAATATTGTGCATTTCCTTGGGCTCGAGCTTGAAGTTCCCTATCCAAGCGTCAGGCCTCAGGATTTCGATGCGTCCTCCTCCAAGATCCTTCACGGCGCTTCCCGCCGAACCGCCCGAGTGCCATTTGTCGTAGAGCTTCCCGCCCAAATCGGCAAAGACCCTGCCCCAGTCGAAAACGGATTTTTCTCCCTTTTCTTTGGGGATAGCGAAGCGCAACTTCACCGAGAGAGTTTGCCTTGTCATGTTGGCGACGGTCGCCCAGGCTTTCCTGCTTCCATCGGCTTCTTCATCAACGATGGTGATGTTTTTCCAGACAATATTGTTGTTGTTTCTCACATTGGTGTTCAGACCGGACCCCTCGGGAAATGTCATGCCGGAGGATTCTTCGATGCGGGAGAGGAGGCAGAAATGCGACGAATCCGCTCCGAAGCTGCTGTAGTCACCCGGATTGGGAGGATTCCAGGGAAATTCCAGAATCGCAAATCCTCCACCCCCTACGCTTCCCGTCAATTTCGAGCCGATGAAACCTCCCATGAGCGGCGGGGAGACGCTGCCGTCCCACGGCGCAGGCCAACTGAGGCTTGGCGATGCCTTTGCCCAATACACATACATACTATCATTTCCCGACACACTGCAGCCCCGGTTTCTTATTCTGACATAGACATAGTTGGAGCCGAATCCGGGTGCTCGGTATTCAGGATTCTGATGCTCCTGGTTGGTCAGCCCGTCGTTCTGCCTTCGCACCCAGATGTCATCGCTCCTCCACATGTCCGCGGATATCGTATTGGGTTCGTTCCCGATGTCATCGGCCATATCCTGCGACCAGAGATCCGAACCGGGCGTTGGCGGCGGAGGAATCAGTCCGTCGGAAGCGACAATACTCGAGCGGGTGCCATATAGCGTCGCGTCCATGCGTATGGATTGATCCCTCGTGAACATCACCATGCAACTGTCATCGACATAGTCCATATAGTTCATGAACATGTCACCGTTGGGACCGTTGGAGCAAGTGACATGGGGAAAGGTTGGACATCCCGTGTTGTATCCGGCCTGGTTGGGGGTGTCACCTGCATTGTCGGTGCCCGTACATGCGGTGCCATCATCGCCCCAAATGTGAAAGAGATTGAGCCAGTGTCCGATCTCATGCGTGGCCGTTCTCCCCAGATGAAATGGGAAAGACACGGTTCCCGTAGTGCCGAAGTATTCGTAGTCAATCACCACGCCGTCCGTGGCGGCCGCACCGCCGGGAAATTGTGCGTATCCCATGAGGCCTCCGCCCAGGTTGCACACCCATAGATTCAAGTACTTGTCCCGAGGCCAGGCGTCATGTCCGCCGCTCGAGAAGTGCTTCACAGCGTCGTTAGCCGTGAAGGAGGTCACGGTGGTGCTGGTCCGGATTATTCCAGTCGTGGTACTGCAATTCGGAGATCTGACCGCGAGTTGGAATTCGATGCGCGCGTCGGCTGTCAGGGGTTGGAATACGGCGGGTACGGTGCTGAGGTCGGAGTTCAACGCCCGGTAATCCTCATTTAAGACATCGATCTGACTCTGGATCTGGGCGTTGGAGATGTTTTGCGTCGCCGTGTTGTACACGACATGCACCACGACCGGAATGATGATCTTGCCGGATCGAAATCCGGCCGCCCCCAGCGCTTTCACCTGGTTTTTGTAGAGTGTAGCGAAGTTCTCGATTTCAATCCGGTTCTTTACATATTGCGGATCCGTTTTCATCAGTCGCTCGTGCACCTCCATAGTGCCGCAGATTCTTTTGCGCTTCTCCTGTCCCCAAGTATTTCCCGGAAACAACGCAAGCACCATCGCGACCAGCATAGCGCCGAAGCACAGGGCGGCAAGGCACCTGTAAGCCTTGCGCAGGTACAGATTAGACAGATGTGTTTTCATCATCGGTCCTCCTTACAATGAATGATGACAACCATTCAAGCCGATCATTTGAAGAGCCGAATCGGCTGAATTTCACGGCGTCCGAATATGCGGTGCAGTGTGACCGCCCATTTCGGATATGTTCTGTCCAAAATAAAAGCCTCATAGACAAGAGAGCAGAATTGTATTTCATAGATTTAATAATTTATCGCCAATTCTTTAACATAATTCAGCGATATTCGCAAAACAAGACCATATTGATGTGTTTATGTCCGAGAAGTTCTGTTGGTCACCGACATAAGAATTCTTATGATTTTCGATACGCAAAAGAATCCAGTCGGCACGGCGGCAGAGGATTTCTCGACGGCCTCGTTTTCCTTGTCTCCATAGCAGCCGAACCGTTGTGCCTCTGATGGAGACAAGGTTTTTCAAATCCGCAGGCTACCGACATCTTGCCCCTACAAGGCTTTTCCGTCGGTTGCGATATATTTGATTATTTTAGAATTAAAATAGGACGAGGCGGGCTTTTTCGCGATGGAGAACCTGAAGACCCCCCGTCTCTGCAGTTTGCTATATGAATTTCATTATAAATATATTTCCTTCCAATAGCAATTAAATTTCAATAAAAATTCTTCAGAAAGGCCAAGAACTATAATTAGCAGAATAAATAGAATTCAGGCGAACACCCCGCGTCAATACGGAAGTGCAAGTGAATTGGTGAATTTCCCCCGCATCAAAAAACGAAAGCCCCGCGAACCTTCGAGGTGCGGGGCTTTTTTATGGAGGTTTCAGAGAGGGTATTTCATTTCAGCAAGAGCATCTTGTGTGTCGTGGCTCCCCAGCTTCCCGAAAGGCGGACGAAGTAAACGCCCGACGCGAGGTTCGCTGCGTTGAAAGTAACATTCTGCGTGCCCGCCGTCTGCATGCCATTCACCAAGACCGCCACTTCGCGTCCTAACACATCATAAACCGCTAATTTCACTTTGCCCGCTGATGGTACGGCAAAATTGATGCGCGTCGTCGCGTTGAAGGGATTCGGATAAATGGATTTCACGCCAAAGTTCTGTGGAACCGTAACCGTTTGCTCCTCGGAATCCAGCGTTTGGTCAAGCGTGAAGTTGGCCTCGATCTCAGGTGTCGCTGCATCTACGGTAAGCGGCGTGGCACCCGATGGTTCTGACGCATCCGGGTAGTAGCGAGTTGCCAGAGATGCTCTGTCAGCCGATAGGACATATTGCCCTTCGGTTAGTTCCATATAGTAGCGGCCGTCAGGTCCGGTTTCCGCCGTCGCCGTTGCCGCGCCCTCGGCACGGATGATGACTCCTTCGAGAGGATTGCCGCCCGCGTCTTGAATCATGCCGGTGAAGGCGCACAGTCCGCCGCTCGTTCGCGGAGCAAGTGCAATGGCAATCTCAGGAGAGGAATTTTCGTTGACGGCAAGAATCGTCGCTTGCCGCCAGAAAGGAACATCGTCATAGTATTCGTGCAAGTACCCGGGTGCGCCGCAGAAGACGACATAATGACCATACGGCAAATGCTCAAAGGCAAAGCTGCCATTCTCCGTAGTTCGCTGATGGAAAACTGTGATGGGTCCGGGGCGCAATTTGAAAAGCATGATATGTGCGTCGGCAAGGGGAGCGCCCGTCGAATCGTCGGTGACCAGACCGCTGAGCTCGCCATCGAGCGGCGGCCATAGTGGGTCGAGCGTGAAGTTGATGCCTTCGACGATTGAGCCGATGTCTATGACGATAGGATCCGCTTCTTCAGGCACAGGAGCTTCTTGCCAGAACTCGGGCGCAAAGCCATCGGCATCGGCGCGAACGACATAGGTGCCGGGCGGCAGACCTTCAATGGCATAGTAGCCTTGGTCATCAATCGGCGCGCGATGCTGGAAAGGATGCGGCCAAATGCGGAAGGCGGACACATGCGCATGGCGCAAGGGGATCGAGCCCTCAGTCGCGGCAACCTGACCCGCGATGACTCCTCCCAAAGCCAAGCTGAAATCAATTCCTTGAGCCACAACTCCACCTTCAACCAAGACCGGTGTGGCTCCTTCAATCCCCGGAGAATTATCGTAGAATTCGGGCAAGTAGAGTGGTGCGTGCGCCCTCACCCAATAGGCGCCGGGATATAGGGTTGCGATGAGATAGCTGCCGTCTTCTTCAGTCCGGACGGTTCGAATCGGATCTCGGTGGGGAGGGATGAAAATGGAGACGCAAGCATCGGGCAGAGGAGCTCCTTGCTCATTCGTGACGATTCCCGCGATGCCGCCCCATCCCGTCTCGGAAATGGCGACAAAGCCGGCGCCGCGCAGGGTCAATTCCTGATAGGTCGTTGTGGCGATGACGCTGCCCCGACCGTCTTGACTGCCCGCGGTGAAGAGACCTCCATCCGTGATGTCTCCCAGCCAGCCCGGTTCGACATCCCAATCATACGAGAGTCCACCGATGGAGTCGCCGAAGTTCGTCACGAGCCACGCGTCATATTGCACGGCATCGCCCGGCATCAAGAAAACATCGCGAGGACGAACGATGACATGATAACGCACCTGCTCAATGAAGACATCGGCGCGGCCGACATAGCGAACGCTGTCCAGGAAGCAAGCGGCCATGACCATTCCGTGACCCGGACGGTTGGCTGCCGTAAAGACTCCTTCATTCGTGATGGAGCCAATCCATGATGGATGAACCGACCATTGCCAGTCGTCAATGACTATCGTATCGCCGTTTTCGGTGTAGGCCGTGGCGGTGAAAGCCTGCTGCCCGCCCGGCAGAAGAAGATGAGCCCGAGGCGGGTCAACGAGAACTTCAACGCCGAAAACCGAGCCAACGAAAAAAACTAAAGCCACCGTAGCAAAGCTGAGTCTCTTCATTTGTCTGTTCTCCCGAAATGTGATTTGCTCGTTTTAAGCGTGCTCAATCCTTTGACCCTGCACGCCGTCATAGGTTTAAAGGCTATGTCCAGAAATGCGGGATAGGAGGGAGGCGGATTTCATATCTAATTATTTATCAAATACTTCAGATTCAGCCGCCGCTCTTTGTGAAATGCCGAGATGGCTGAGAGGCAAGAGCCTGTTGACTGCAAAAACCTCTCCCGTTCCTTGACTTTGTGGGGGTTGTTGTCTATATTTGACTATAGCTATTTCCGATAAGAACTGTCCGGGTGGACGAAAGCGAATGCACATTCTCTGTGGTCGCAGGACACGACCAATTCAAACCCTACTTGCCTGTTTCTTTGCCGGTTTCCTCGGAGCTGCGGCGCTCGCGGCTTGGCGAGGAGAACCGCGGCGCTCTGCGAATATACCCATTCCTACCTTCCCAATCCAGTCGCATCTGGATGAAGACAGCCTTCTCTATTGGAATGACTTCAGCGCCCCCTACTATTTCACCTTCCCGGATCAATTTCATGATTCCCTTTTCAATGTGCGATTCAAAGCTCCGGATGCGTGTGAACTCAAAGCAGCCTATTTTGCGTTCTACTTGGGACCGCGCGATACCTTGGGGAATATCATTGACACGCTTTCAAAGGCTCAGAGTCTCGAAGTCTTGGTCTGGAGCATGGCCGATACGGATAGCGTTCCAGCAGATACCCTGGGAATTGTTACCATAGATTGGGATGAGGTAGATGTCTTCGACACGGCTTTCTTCTTCTTGGATCTGTCGGAGCTCAACATTCAATTGGACTCCGCCGAGTGGTTCCATCTTGGATTTTCGGGCGAACTGCTCGAGGGAGATACGATTGCCGTATTCAGCGACGACGGCATTCCGAGCACGCCCTACAGCGGTTGCAGGTACGACAGCGCGTGGCATACATTGGAGTATCTCTGGGGCAGGGGCTACAATCTTCTCATTATGGCCGAGGTGACTCTCGAAAGCTCCGGCACTTGCATCTTGAGGCCGGGCGAAATGCCCTCGTCTCTTTGCCTCGAACCGCCCTATCCCAATCCCTTCAATTCCACCTCGATTCTGCACTTCACTGTCTCCAACGCTCATCCGATAAGGCTGACAATTCGAGATATTCTGGGCCGCACGGTGGCGACGCTTGCCGAAGGCTCGATGTCTCCCGGGACATATTCCATTGGGATTGATGCAAGCACATGGGCCTCCGGCGTCTATTTTGCCGAGCTCCTGCAAGGGCGAAACGCTCAGGTCGTGCGTCTCGTTTTGACAAAGTAGCGCAACTTGTTGCGCTCTGGAGAGCTTGGAGGTCGTTTGAGAATGAATCACACGCACAGAAATCGAATTTGGATTTGTCTTCTTGTTGCCTTCGTTCTTCTCGTTGGGGGCAACATCTGCCAAGCGGCACGCCAGCCGCGCGCGATTCCAGACGCTTTCATATCGCCGCCCGCGGCACCTCGTGGACTGGACGACCCCACCGACACTCTCTTTTGGGACAACGGCTCGGCGGCCTATTATTTCTCCTTTCCGGATACGGACGATGATTCGCTCTTCAATGTGCGATTTCTTTCTCCGGATACATGCAAACTATTAGGCGCTTTATTCATGTTATTTGCGGAAGGCAGTTTTGGCGCGCCCGATTTCGGAGTCCTGATTTGGACGATGGGGCCGGATAGCTTTCCGGGCCGAGTGATTGGAGGCGACACGCTCGCTTGGTCAGAGATACAAAGCTTCTATCCGAATTGGCTGTATGTGCCACTTGATGGCCTCGATATTCGCTTTCAAGAAAACCAATGGTTCCATATCGGATTCACAGGCATTCAGCATCAGCCGAGCGACACGGTTGCGGTCATTTCGGATAACGCCGTTCCCAACACGCCCTACAGCAATCTTTGGTGGCACCG
>JAZDIW010000001.1:0-4221 GCA_043804575.1 bacterium | reverse complement strand
TAATGATGTCCACGCGTCCCATGGTGCCCGTGTGCTCATGGGTGCCCTTGCCCTGTTTTCCCATGAAGCCTGTGGCATGGCTGTCGTCCACCATCACGAGGCTGTCATATTTCTCAGCCAAATCGCAGATCTGGGGAAGCTTTGCCACATCGCCGTCCATGGAGAAAACGCCGTCGGTTCCGATGAGGCGAAAGCGAGCGCTGGAAGCTTCCTGCAACTTCGCCTCCAAGTCGTTCATGTCGGCATGGGCGAAGATGAACCGTTTCGCCTTCGAGAGACGGATACCGTCAATGATGGAGGCATGGTTCAAGGCATCGGTGATAATCGCGTCCTCGGCTCCCATGAGTGTCTCGAAGAGACCGCCGTTGGCATCAAAACAGGAGGAATAGAGAATCGTGTCTTCGGTGCCAAGGAATTTCGTGATGGCATCCTCAAGGTCTTTGTGCACTCGCTGCGTTCCACAGATGAAACGGACCGAGGACATGCCATAGCCCCATTTATTCAGGGCTTCTTGGGCGGCGCGCACAAGCTCGGGATGATTGCCGAGGCCCAGATAGTTGTTGGCGCAGAAATTGAGGACTTCGCCTTGTTTGACTTTGATTTCGGCGCCCTGCGGGGAGAGGATGACGCGTTCGTCTTTGTAGAGGCCGGCTTCTCGGACACCGGCCAATTCCTGCAAAAGATGGTTTTTTAGAGCTGCATACATGGTGGGTTCCTCGTTTTGTTTATCGCAATCGAACAGGTAGAATGACCATTTGAATGCCGTGGAAGAGGAGTCGCCGCTGAATCGAGAGCGCGGCTTCGTCATGAAGGAAGCGATTCCACAGAGTATCGCGCCAGAAGAGAAGGCGTGCCGCAAAGAAGACGCTGTTGGAGTAGTCGCGGGAAATCTGCTGGCACATTTTTTCCATTTCGTCCAGGTAATCAATCGCAACGGCCGTTCGGCCTTCGGCCTTCAGTCCATAGCTACGGGCGAGATTGACATAGCGTTCGACTTCTTTCTGAGTCGCTTGTTTCAATTCCTCCATTTCGCCAATGCCTTTGAAATGGCCGGAGTCAATCACGCCGATCGAGAGAAAAACATACTGCTTGAAGCGGAAAGCAAAAAGCCTTTGGATGCTGAGCAGCACATGAACGCCCACGCCACCGAAACCGGAGACCAGGAGCACCGCGGTCGCGTCTTTGGCCTCCAGTTTTCTTGGAACAACGGGTTCCTCGCCCATGGGAACTTGTTTCAGGATGTCGTCGAGTTTGGTCAGCTTTCGCTTGACGCCTTCATAATGCCTGTGAATGATGAGGCAAAGAGCGAAGACGCCTCCGGTGACGACAATCATGAGCCATCCGCCCTTGAAGAATTTCAGAGAGACCGTGATCGCCAAGGTGGCGGCGGCCACGATGAAGCTGACTGCGTTGATGGTGAAGCGCCGTTTCCAGTGGGCCAGGACTTTGCGTTTCGACAGCCACAGGCGAGACATGCCCAGTTGCGAAAGCGTGAAGGTGATGAATACATTGATGGCATAGAGCGTCACCAAGATACGGACATTGCCTTGGGCATAGAGAATAAGGGCCACGGAGCCGAGTCCCATCAAGAGAATGCCGTTTTGTGCGACGAGTCGCTCGGACAGATGTCCAAATCGGTGAGGCACCCAAGAGTCTTCCGCCATGTTTGCCAGGACTCGCGGCCCTCCGATGAATCCGGTTTGAGCCGCCACGAACAGGATTAAGGCTTCGCTGATGAGCGTAATCCAGACGATGGCTTCTCCTATGGGCCACCCGGCCACGCTCCAATGTCCGACCATTTGAACGAAGAGCACGGCATTCAGCGTTTTGCCCGCGACCGGTTTGCTGGAATAGAACAGGTAGTTGAGGAGCAGAGCGGCCGCCATGAAGGCCAGAGAGATCGCCATGTAGGCCATGGCGCGTTTGCCGGTCTGCACGCGTGGCTCTTTGAGCACGAGCATGCTGTTGGAGACCGCCTCGATTCCCGTTAGCGTGCCTGCTCCCATGCTATAAGCCCGAAAGATGACAAGAAGAAGGACAATCATCCCGTATTGGTGGATGGCCTGAGTGGTCTGCACACCCACCGTGCGTGTGGCTGTCGTAATATCGGAGAAATGCGCGCCAAGGCCGAACAGGAGCAGACCGATATGAGATATGACAAAGATCACAAAAATGGGGAGCAGAGCCAGCACAGATTCCTTGACGCCGCGCAGATTCAGTAGAATCAAGACCACAACGGCCAGGATAGCCGAAGGAGTGCGCAACAGAAGATATTTTTCCGGCAGCAAGCTGAAGATCGCGTCCGCTCCGGCAACCACAGAGACGGCGACGGTCAGAACATAGTCAATGACAAGGGCCGAGCCGGCGACAACACCAGCGCGCTGACTAAGGAGTTTGGAGGCGACCACATAGCCGCCCCCTCCGGAAGGGAATTGCTCGATGACAAGCGAATAGCCCGCCGAGATAATCAGAACAGTTCCCGCCACTATCAAGGCAAGGAAGGGGGCAAGGAAGGGAAAATCGTGCAGGGCGCGAAAGGCTTCCTCGGGGCCGTAGCAGGCGGATGATAGCCCGTCGGCACCAAGCCCGACCCAGGCGAAGAACGCGATGAGCGAGATATTATGAAAGATGCGGGCGTCGAATGGATTTCGCGCTCGCCCAATGACGGTCTGCTTGACACGAGAAAACCATTTTCCGGATGGGATCTCGCCCGATAAGTCGTCATCATCGCCGGGAAGCATCCCCGGTGGCTGGCCGGGATTGCGGGAGGGGCGAACAGGACTTTGTTGCGAATTGCGATGGTTCATAGAGGGCACCCTCCAGCAGAGGGTGGCAAATCCCTACCCGTACAATTTGCCCTTGCGGTGCCGTTCGGACAGCGTCTCGATCATGTCCTTCGTCATGGCCTCCAGGTCGTAACTTGGTTGCCAACCCCATTCTTCACGAGCTGCCGTATCATCAATGGAATTCGGCCATGAATCGGCAATCGCCTGTCGAAAGTCGGGCTTGTAGTCCACGACGAAGTCGGGAATATACTTCTTGATGGAGGCGGCAAGTTCGCCCGCGCTGAAGCTCATCGCCGACACATTGAAGTCGCTGTGATGTTTCAATTTCGACAGATCCGCCTCCGCCAAATCCAAAGTGGCCTTGATGCAATCGGGCATATGCATCATGGGCAAGGTCGTGTCCTCTCGAAGGAAGCAGGTGTAACGCTTTTCCTCGATTGCCTTATAGAAGATCTCGACGGCGTAGTCGGTCGTGCCTCCCCCCGGCAGGGTTTCGCTCGAAATAATGCCGGGATAGCGCACGCCGCGAACATCGAGGTCAAAACGACGAAAGTAGTAATCGCACAGCAATTCTCCAGCGACTTTCGTCACCCCATACATGGTCGTAGGTTTCAGAACCGTCTCCTGCGGTGTGTTGTTCAGCGGAATGCCCGGGCCGAAGACCGCAATGGAGCTCGGAATGATGAGCCGGGCCATCTCGTGTTTCAAGCCGAGCTCGAGGATGTTGTAGAGTCCGTTCATGTTCACATCCCAGCAGAGTTGCGGATTCTTCTCGCCCACTGCCGAGAGGATGGCCGCCATGTGAAATACAGTGTCAATATTGTATTTCTTGATGATTTCTTCGACGGACTCCGTTTTGGCCACATCGATGAAATGAAACGGCCCGGACTTCAGCAGTGCCTCGGAAGGCTGGGTCTTTCGACCTGTCGCGATGACATTTTCCGCGCCGTAGTGCTCGCGGAGCGCAATCGTCAGCTCCGAGCCGATTTGACCGACCGAACCGGTCACGAGGATTTTCTTGATCTTCTTGGACATAGACTTCCTTGATGAGTTTATTTGTTTGGATTTCGAGATGTCGCCCGATAGGGAAGACGAATTGCGTGGGTAGAGCAAGTTCGCAAAAAACGGAACAGCGGGATGTCCGTGAGCCTTTTTCCTATGACTTATCCTGTTAATAAACAGGCAACCATTACAGATGGCACGGCCTAAATGTAATAAACGCACTCTATATTGTCAAGCAGTTCGGGAAAGTGCGTCTGCGATGTTGACAGAGCAAAACAGGACTTTGGGTCGTTAAAGCTTCTATGCCGACATGCCGATAGATGGAGAGGGAGAATACACCCAAAGGACATATCATGGAGTTCGATAATTTCACCTGTCCGAACCCCGACTGTCCGGATTTTGAGCGTCGCCATGCAGGGAATATTGCCCTCTA